>JAJZJY010000102.1:2221-9867 GCA_021809885.1 Actinomycetes bacterium | reverse complement strand
GCACCGTCGAGTCCGCCAACGGCACCTCGAACCTCCCCGGGGTCCACTCGGGCGCGAACTTCGCCGGGGCGGAGGTTATCTACAGGTGGATTGGGGGTCTGGGGCACGTGAGGGACTGGGTCCTCGGGCGACGTGCCTGTGGAGTATCTGCAAGGTGTGAGGCACGTGGGGCAGGCGGTGACGGTCACACCCGGTCTTTAGGGTGCCCCGGTTATGACGGTCTCCTATCGGGCGTGGCGTGCGGTGTCTCCTTCTGACGGGGCGGTGTCGTGGGTGGTCGCTGACAGCGACCTGGATCTGCATGTGGAGGGCTGTGCGTTTCTGGCCGGGCTTCGGGGCCGGGACCGGTCGGTGAATACCGAGCGCGTCTACGCCGGGCGGGTGGCGCTGCTGTTGTCGTGGTGCTCCCGGGAAGGGATCTGCTGGAAGGAGATCCGGCTGGACCAGATGGCCCGATTCAAGCGGTGGCTGGTTACCGAGCCGCTACCGGTCCGGCGCCGAACGCCCGACGGCGGCCCGGCCCGGTTCCGCTCGGCAGCCACCGCCGATGCGGTGTTGGGCACGGCGTGTGAGTTCTTGCGCTTCTGCGCCCTGCACGACCTGGTGGATCCGGCGGTGGCGGCCAGGCTCTACGAGTCGCGCTACCTGCGCTTTCTTCCGCCGGGACTGGAGGCGGGTGAGGACGGCCGTCGCCGCACCGTGAGATCGCGGCTATTGAAGTTCCAGGTCCCGGAGGCGCCGTTCGAGTTCATCGAAGCGGACCGGGTCAAAGATCTGGTCGCGGCGGCGGGCAACACCCGGGACCGGTTCTTGGTGGCCTTGGTTGCTATGACCGGGATGCGCATCGGCGAGACGCTCGGCTTGGCCCGCCAGGACATGCATCTGCTGGCCGACTCGCGCAGCCTGGGCTGCCCCATTGCTGGGCCGCATGTGCATGTGCGCCGACGGGCCGACAACGCGAACGGGGCGCTCGCCAAGTCCCGCTTCCCTCGTTCGATCCCGGTCCCCGACGCCGCGGTGACCTTGTATGCCGACTACGCCCACGAGCGCCACCGGCGCCTCGGCGATGATGACGGTCCGCTGGTGTTCGTCAACTTGTATCGCCCGCCGTTGGGAGCCCCGCTGGGATACCAGGCGACCAAGGACATGTTCGACCGCATCGGCCGGGCGATTGGGATGGCGGTCCGTCCGCATCTGCTGCGCCACACTGCGGCGACGACCTGGCTGGCCCAGGGCACCGCCCGTGACACGGTGCAGCACCTGTTGGGCCATGTGAGCCCGTCGTCGATGCAGCCCTACCTGCACCCCGACGAGGCGGACAAGCGGGCCGCGGTGGAACGGGGCGCCGCTTGGGCCAAAGGCCGGCAGTGAGCAACCTGGCCGTCCACGCCGAACCGCTTCCCCGGCTGTCACCACACCTTGACCACGAGGCGTGGGTGGCGTTCCTCCAAGCAAGGCTCTTCCCTGCCGGCGAGTGGCGTCCCGGCGAGTTCGACCCTGAGCGGTGGCTGTTCAGCGGCGACCCCGACAACCCGATGACCACGTCGACCTGCTGCCTGGTGGCCGCCTGCACCAGCGTGGTCGCCTCTCGACAGATGTGCAACGCCTGCGAGAGAGCGATGGCCGACAGCGGTCTCGATCGGGACACCTTCGTGGCCAGCTACCAGCCGACGGCCCGGCACCGGGCGCTGACCGGCGAAGCGTGCGTCGTCACCCGAGACGGCGTCAGATGTCAACGGCGGCGGATCAGCAACCAGACCGGGATGTGCCAGTTCCACTCCGGGAAATGGAACCTGCGGGGTCACCGGCTGGGGATCACGCTCGAGGCGTGGTGCCATACGGTGGCCCGTCCGCTGCCGCCCCGACCGGCCTGCCTGGTCGCAGGCTGTCGGTCCGACGCACGGCTTGTCATCAGATTGTGCGGCCGGCATTTCCGGGACTGGCGTCTCGGCCAAGCCGACCTGCCCGCCAGGCGGCGTCAAGGAGCTGAGGAGTGGGCAGCGGCCCGGCCGCTCCGATTGCGGGTCAACCAGTTCAGCCTGGCCGCGCTGGCACCGACGGTGCGGGTGGAGGTGCTCTACGCCCTCCAGCAGCGCGACCGCCAAGGGTTGCGTCTCGATCCCCAAGCCGTGCGGACGCTGGTGCCGGCCCTGGCCGGCCTGGGATCCCTGGCCACTGCCTCCGAAGCCGACAGGCACAGCCGGGTCGGCCACCGCGGCATCGACGCCTCCTACGGGCGGCTCACCTGGCGGATCATCGATCTCACCTTCGAGGCGTTCCGCGGGGTCACCCACACCGACGGCGACACCTGGGACGCCTTGGCGTTGGACCTCGAATCGCCTCGCCCAGGGCGGCGCCCCAACCGGGCCACGATCGACTTCAGCCAGATCACCCAAACCTGGCTTCGAGAAGCCACCAAACAGTGGGTGACCACCGTGCGGCCAGGGACGAGCGACGTGAAGCGAGCCGTGCAGGCCGCCACGTTGGCGTCGGTCGCCCTGGCCCGGCGGGCCGGCGGCGGTGAGGACCTCACCGGTCTGGGGTTCGCCGAGGTGACCGCCGTGTTCGAGGCCTTCAAGGCCGCCTGCGGCACCGACGGGCAGCTCTATCACAGTCACTACCGGCGGGGTCTGTGGGCACGGTTCTGGGCGGTCATCGACCTTGGACGCGCCAGCGGCTGCTTGGGGCGGCTGCCGGGCAGTTTCGTGCGTCACAGCTCGCATCGCATCGTTGCTGTCGAATCCAATGAGGAGCAGATCGGCAAGGCGGTCCCCGAGACGGTGATCGCTCAGCTCGACGCTCATCTCGATCTGCTCGACGGCGGCCGCACCTACGGGACGTTGTGGTCGAGAGCCGACGCCAAGGCGCTCTTCCAGGCGGCCTACGTGGTGCTGCGCGACACCGGGCGCCGTCCCGGCGAGCTGGTGTCGCTCGGCGTCGACTGCCTCGAAGTCGACGCCGGCGAGTACGCCCTGGTCTATGACAACCACAAGAAAGGCCGGTTGCGACGGCGCCTGCCGATCACCACCACCACCGCCGGGGTGATCGGGGCCTGGCAGGAGCATCGGGCCGGGCTGCTGCTGCCAGCGGCAGCGACTCCGTGGCTGTTCCCGGCCTGCAATGAGACGTCGGGACCGGGGCATCTGACCACCATCCGGCTGTCCCAGGCCTTGCGGGCCTGGGTGGACGCCATCCCCGTCCTTCACAGCGACCTGCCCGGCCCTGACGGCGCTCCGCTGCCGTTCGACCGGCGAGCGATCTTCGCCTACGCGTTCCGTCACTCCTACGCCCAGCGCCACGCGGACGCCGGGGTCGGGGTGGAGATCCTCAAAGAGCTCATGGACCACCGGGACATGAAAGTCACCCAGGGCTACTACACGGTCAGCCTCAAGCGGAAACGCCAGGCCATCAAGATCATGAGCCGATACGTCACCGACCGATCCGGCAGCCCCCGGCCCGCCACGGGCTCGGCGGTCGCCTACGAGCTGCGCTCGGTCGCGGTGCCCTTCGGCAACTGCATCGAGCCGTCCAACGTGAAGGCGGGTGGGAAAGGCTGTCCGATCCGCTTCCAGTGCGCCGGGTGTGGCTTCTACCGCCCCGACCCGTCCTACCTGCCGGTCATCGAGACCCACATCAACGCGCTGCGGGCCGACAAGGAGACCGCCGCGGCAATGGACGCGGACGACTTCGTGGTCCGGAACCTCTCCGATCAGGCCGAGGCGTTCGGCCGTGTCGCAGAAGTGATGCGTGACCGGCTGGCGAGCCTCCCAGAACAAGACCGCGCCGAGGTCGAAGCCGCGAGTGCCACCCTGCGCAAGATGCGCGCCGGACGAGACGACACCGCTGACCGCCGGCTGATCCCCCTGCGAGTCGAAGGGAACCGGTGAGCGCGCCCTCGAAGGTCCCGAGCGCGCGAGCCGACCAGATGATCGACGCTCGCCGGGCGGAGGCCGCCGTCAAACGGGCCCGGGTGGCCGCCGCGCTGGAGGAGATGGCCGGCGAAGGCACGCCGATCACCTTCGCCGGGGTGGCTCGGGCGGCCGAGGTGTCCACCTGGCTCGTCTACGCCCCCGGGGTGCGCCAAGCCGTCGAGGCCGCCCGCGCCCGCCAGTCCAGCAGCCCGCACCTCCCGGCGCCAAAGCGCCACGGACCGGACCCCAGCCCCGCCACGGCGACCGACCTGGCGCTGGCACGGGCCGAGATCGCCCGGTTGCGGTCCGAACGCGACGAGCAGCGACGCCAGCTGTCGCTGGCACTCGGCGGCCGCATGGACGAGATGGCCAAGGCCGACCTGGTCGTCCGCATCGATGAGCTGGCCCGCCATAACACTGACCTCGCGGCCGCTCTCGCCCGCCAGCAATCCGAGGGCGCCGCCCTGAAAGCCCGCGTCGTCGAGCTCGAAGACGACCTCGCCGCGGCGCGCACCAGCCTGCGCCGCATGATCCGCACCGAGAACTCAGCCCCAGTGCGCCCATAGCTCCGCCGGGTCGTCGCGGCGACGATCCGAGCCCCAAGCGCTTCCCGCCCGCATCGCCGCCAGCAAGGGGCTTCGCCGGACCCATCGCCCCGGCGCGTCCCAACCACCGAAAGGAGAACACCCATGTCCCTGCGCACCGTCGGGATTCTCGGAGTCGGCCTGGTCCTGACCGTGGTCGTGATCGCCGCCGCGGCCGGCGGTCTCGTCTCACTGGTGTTTGCCGGCTCGGCGCTGGCGTCCTCCGACGTCGCGCCTTCCTCACAAGCCGTGTCTGCGATCCCTGCCGCCTACCTCCAGACCTTCGAGGCAGCAGCTGTCACCTGTCCGGGGCTGCCCTGGACGGTCCTCGCAGGCATCGGGCGGGCCGAGACCGACTTCGGCGCCGATACACAGACCTCCTCTGCCGGCGCCATCGGCCCAATGCAGTTCCTGCCTACGACCTTTGCCGCCTACGACACCCCCGTCCCGCCCGGCGGGGCCACACCGCCCAGCCCCTTGGATCCCACCGACGCCATCTACGCAGCCGCCCGGGACCTCTGCGCCAATGGCGCCAAGGACGGCACCGACATCCCCGGCGCCATCTACGCCTACAACCATTCCCAGGCCTACGTCGCCGAAGTGCTCTCCTACGCGGCTGCCTACGCCGCACCGGCACCCGCAGCGACAGCGCCGAGCCCGGCCGCCGCCGAGGCGGTCAGCTACGCCCTCGCCCAGATCGGCACCCCCTACCGCTGGGGCGGCGAGACCCCCGGTGTCGGCTTCGACTGCTCCGGACTCACCCAAGCCGCCTGGGCCGCTGCCGGGATCGCCATCCCCCGCACCTCAGAAGCCCAGTGGTCGGGCCTCCCGCACGTCCCCCTCGACCAGCTCCAACCCGGCGACCTCGTGTTCTTCAACCCCGGCGAGTTCATCGCCGGCCTGCCCGGACATGTCGGCATCTACATCGGCAACGACGAGATGGTCGACGCCCCCCACACCGGCGCCACCGTCAGGATCGAGAACCTCGCCACCTGGCCGACGCCCTTCGGTGCCGCCAGGCCGACCTGACAGAAGGTTCGCGTCCAGCCCCGGTCGGCTACCGGCGCGATGCTGGAGGCATGAACAGCGACCCCGACAGCGCCTACCACCAGGTCCTGGTCCGCGCCTTTCGCATCGCAAGCGCAACCGGTGAGCGCGCTCGGCCGGTCCATCTGCTCGCCGCGCTCGGCGCGACAGGCGGACCGATCTCCGAGGCGCTCACGTCACCCGATGGCGGCCCGCTCTTCGGCGACGTCGACGACTCAGCCAGCCGCGGGGGCGGGTCCAGCTACCTCCTCGCACAGACCCAACAAGCGGCCCAACAGCTCGCCTCCGACCGAGGCGAGACCCCCGGACCAGAGCATCTCTTCCTGGCGGTGCTCGATCAGGCCGAGCCAGAAGCCATGGCGTCGCTCCACCGCGCCGGCCTCGAGCCAGGCTCCCTGCGCGTTGCCGCCCTTCGCATCCTGGGCGCCCCAATCGACATCCCTCCGGTCCCTATGCCCGCCCACACCCCCGCCGGGACGATGGACCGGCCGGCGCTTCGCGTCGACGAACTGGACCCAGCCGCGTGGGACGCGTTGTCCTGGCGCCAGGAGCATCTACCGCTCCGGCGGGTCCGCAGCCGCGGCCGCTACCACGCGCTCTGCCACCTCGAGTCCCGGGCCTGCTCGCTCATCGCCACCCGCCGTGGTCTTGATGATGACCAGCGATGCTCCCTCTCCCGGCACCACCTCGACCGGGTCGAACAGCTCGTCGCCCAGGCCCACCCCGAGCTCATCGACCAGCGGTCAACTCAGACCAGCTTTCCGATCGCGCGGATGGTGACCACCCAAGCCCACCCGTGGCGCCGACGGCGGCGAAGGTGGCTCGGCTTCACGGTCGGGTGGGGAACGTGGTTCTCCAACCGTTGGGTCGAGATGCGCGACCGGTGGTTCCGGGTCGTCACCATCGTCGACTATCGGGGAGCGCCTCAGCCCTGAGTTGCCGGGCGAGGCTCGCCGTCCCGGTCCCACCCCGCCCGACTGACCCCGGTCGACCAGCAACGTGCCCCACGTGCCTCGTCGTCCGTCACGCGCTCTACCAGCAGAGTTGCCACGGAGCTGGAGATAACCGAGGGCCCGATGCAATTCGAGCCAGCCACGTTTGCCGCCTACGACCTCCCGGTCCCACCTGGCGGCGCCAACCCACCGTCCCCCTACGACCCGATCGACGCCGTTTACGCGGCGGCCCGGATGCTCTGCGCCAACGGCGCGGCGAACGGCGCCGACATCTCCGGAGCAGTGTTCGCGTATAACCACGCGTCCTGGTACGTCGCCGAGGTCCTCGCCCTCGCCAACTCCTACGGCCAGAGCCAGGCCCAGACCGTCGCGGCGGGCACGGCGGGCGGGATCGCGCTCGACTGGGCGCTTGCCCAGGTCGGCACCCCGTACATCTGGGGTGGGGAGACCCCCGGGGTCGGCTTCGACTGCTCCGGGCTCACTCAGGCTGCGTACAAGGTGGCCGGGATGGCCCTGCCGCGCACCGCCCAAGAGCAGTACGACGCGGGGCCACAGGTGCCTGCGGGCGAGCCGCTTCAGCCCGGCGACCTCGTGTTCTTCGGGAGCGGTATCACGGACGTGTCGCACGTCGGGATCTACGTCGGTGCCCAAGGCGGCCAGAGCGTCATGGTCGACGCGCCCCATACCGGCGCCGACGTGCGGGTCGAGCCGTTCCCGGATGCGGTCGGTTCGACATGGGGCGGGGAGACCTACCTGGGCGCGACGGCACCGTGACCGCTTCTTGCGATTGGAGCTCGACCCTTCTCGGTGGCGGGAGCCGGAGTACCTATCTGGGATCGTCGACGACGTCGACGATCCCGCTCGGAGCTTCGAGGAGCATGACAGTCCGGCGAGCAGCGTCCGCCACGTGGACACATGGTGCCGGCGGTGGCTCCTCCTCGAAGTAGGTGCCGGGGCCGTAGAGCCGGCCGTAGCGGACGACGACGCCACCTGCGTCGAGCACCGTGCGCTCGAGGAACGCGACCGCTCCACCACCGTCGCCGGGGAGCGACCAAGCGACGCTCTGGGCGATCACGCGGGCACCGCAGGTGCAGGCTGCATCGACAAGGTTCGTCGTCCCCTCGCGTCGCATCCGGTTGTTGGCCGCGGCC
>JAJZJY010000102.1:0-2211 GCA_021809885.1 Actinomycetes bacterium | reverse complement strand
CTGTGCGGGGTCGTCGGGCAGGTCGGTGAGCTGGTGGACCACGACGTCAGGGGAAAAGCCGGCCACGGCCCGGAACAGCGCGTCGCGCTCGAAGACGTCGCAGACGATCGGTTCGGCACCGACGTGTCGTAACCAGTTGACCTTCCCCGGGGTGCGGGTCATCCCTGCGACGTCGTGGCCCCCTTCGACGAGCAATGGCACGAGGTGCCGGCCGATCACACCGCTCGCACCTGCCACGAAGATCCGCACTGATCGATGCTACGTGCCGGGCGGCGGCCGACGGCGCCCCGGCACCACGCCAGCGTGGTCCGGCGAATCTCGCCAGCTGTCCCGAGAGGGACGCGCCGGCGTTCTCGACGTGCCTGGACGGGCTCGCTCGACGAAGAGCGCGGTGAGGACGGCCCCGAGGAGGAACACCCCGCCGGCGATCACCATCCCGGTGCGCAGGCCGACGATGAAGGTTCCCCGGGAGGCGACCAGGGTCCCGAGGAGGGCGACGCCGATCACGCCGCCGACCTGGCGGGCAGCGTTCAGCGTCCCCGAGGCGATCCCTCCCCGCTCAGGCGGTGCTGCCTCCATGACTGCCGTCGTGGCCGCCGGCATCACGAGCGACATGCCGAGGCCTGCGGCCATGAACGGGGCGACGAGCAGCCAGTAGGAGCTGTGGGCTCCTGCCACGGCAAGGCCTGCCAGCCCCGCGGCGCCCACGACAAGGCCGACCAGCATGGGAAGCCTTGGCCCGGTGCGGGCCGTGATCCGCCCCGAGGCGGCCGATCCGATGACCGCCATGGCCAGCTCGGGGGTGAGCGCCACCCCGGCTCGAAGCGGGGTGAAGCCCCGGAGCTCTTGTAGGTAGAGGCTCATGACGAACAGCTCCCCGTAGAAGCCGAGGTTGATGCACAGCCCCACGGCGGTGGCGGAGGAGAACGTGGGTGAGGAGAACAGCCCCCTCGCCAGCATGGGACTGCCCACCTGGTGCTCGATGACGACGAACGCGGCTCCGGCCACGACGAACACGGCCAGGCCATCCGCCACCACCGGTGACGCCCAGCTCGATGCACCAGCCTCGATGAGCGCGACGGTGAGCCCGGCCAGAGACGCGACCCCGGCGAGCTGGCCGGCGATGTCGGTGCCGTGCGGCCTCCGTGGCGGGGAGGGCAGGAACCGGGCTGCAAGAGCCAGACCTGCGACGCCGATGGGCACGTTCACGAAGAACACCGAGCGCCACCCGAGACCCGACACGAGCGCCCCGCCCACCACCGGGCCGGCACCGGCAGCGATGCCGGCCACCGCGCCCCAGACCCCAAAGGCCCGGCGCCGGGCTACCTGATCGGGGTAGGCGGCCTGCAGCAGCGAGAGGGAGGCGGGCACCGCGAGAGCTGCCCCGAGGCCCTGGACGCAGCGCGCGGCTATGAGCAGGCCGGTCGTGGGAGCGAGCCCGCAGGCGAGCGACGAGATGGCGAAGAGGGCCATGCCGACCTGGAACACGGCTTTCGCCCCCCGGCGGTCCCCGATAGCTCCAGCCGAGAGCAGCAGCGCGCCAAAAGTGAGGCTGTAAGCATCCACGATCCACTGCAACCCGCTCGTCGAGGTGTGCAGGCTCTTCGAGAGTGCAGGGAGCGCGACGTTCACGACCATGGTGTCGAGGATCACCATGAAGTACCCGACGCAGATCGCCACGAGCGGCCACAGGGAAGGCCGCTTCTGTGGTCGGCTGGCGGTGCCGTCGATCGTGCTCTCGGCCTCCGGTGCTCCCACTCGCCCAGTCTTGTGGCGGGATGCTTCGCTCAGCCCCGAAGTGTGAGCGCGCTAGCGTGGCCAGCATGGTCGGCGACAGTGTGGTGGCAGGGGACGCGGATATCGCCCCGGTTGCCGCGTTGATGGGCGAACCAGCCCGTGCCGCAGTGCTGATGGCGCTTCTCGACGGTCGGGCGCTGGCCGCGAGCACACTGGCGGCGGAGGCCGGGGTGGCTGCCTCCACGCTCTCCGCGCACCTGGCCCGCCTGGTTGACGGCGAGCTGGTGAGCGTCGAGGCCTCGGGTCGCAACCGGTACTTCCGCATCACCTCTCCTGAGGTCGCGGACGCGCTCGAGGCCCTCGCCCGCCTCGCCCCTGCCCGCCAGGTCCGCTCGCTTCGCCAGGGGACCCATGCCGAGGCGATCCGGCGGGCCCGGATCTGCTATGACCACCTGGCTGGCCGTCTCGGTGTCG
>JAJZJY010000002.1 GCA_021809885.1 Actinomycetes bacterium | reverse complement strand
ACCCCACCAGCACCGACATGAGCGGGGGGGCGATCGCCCGCTCGCCGGCCAGGACCGACCGCACCGCTGAGGCGAGATCCTCGGGCAGCACCCTCCGCAGCGCCATGCCAGCAATGCCGGCGTCGAGGAGGGCGACGAGATCCCGGCGCTCGACGCGCTCCACCAGGCCCACGACGCTGGCCTCGCTCGCCGGCAGCCGCCGGCGCAGGGCATCGAGCTCGTCTGGATCGGCGGCGCCGGCAACGTAGATCCGCGCCCCGCTGCGACGAGCGGCGTCGAAGCCGGCGGGCACGTTGTCACACAACTCGAGCGTCACGACGTCCGCCAGGCGCAACGCTGCGGCGATCCCGACACGGGCGAGGGGCATGCGGTCCGAGACGACCGCTGTCGCCCCGAGATCGATCACCCCTCCCTCGACGCTGGCCACGGTCCCTCCTCTGGCGGTCCGCAGGGCGGCACGGACCGTAGCAGACCACATCCCGGGATGTTCCGACTATAACTAGACAGCGTGTGTACCTTTCCCTGGCCCGGTAGTGCTAGGGAGTACTGGGTTTTCCGCCGGACGGGGGATCAAGGGAAAAGGCCGCAGGAGCCGAGTGATTGTGCATGCCCCCGGCACTCTGTGAAGACCCCGAAGCTGCGCCGACCGAGGACGAACTGGTCCGGACGCACCTGCCGCTCGTCCACTATGCCGTGGCCGAGGTTGCCAGCCGTGTGCCCCGGCACGTGAGCCGGGACGATCTGACCTCGGCCGGCATGGCCGGCCTGGCCCAGGCCGCCCGCAGCTACGATCCGGCTCGGGCGATCAGCTTCCCCCGGTTCGCGGCCACGAGGATCCGTGGCGCCATCCTCGACGAGCTACGGAGCCGGGATTGGGCGAGCCGTTCGGTGCGAGCCAAGGCACGCGAGGTCACAGCGGCCGCCGACCGGCTGACCGCTACCCTCGGCCGCCCCCCGACCAACGGGGAGCTGGCCCACCACCTCGGCCTCCCACGAGCCGAGCTCGAGAACCTCCAACGGGACGTGCAGCGCTCGGTGGTGCTCAACCTCGAGGATCTCAACCCAACCGGGCCCGCCGACGACAACCTGCTCTCCAGTGACCTCACGCCCGACGCCCAACTGCTCGAGCGCGAGCGCCGGGCCTACCTCGTCGCCGCCGTCGCCAACCTCCCCCAACGCCTCCGTCGGGTGGTGATGGGCTACTTCTTCGAGGAGCTGCCCATGCACGTCCTGGCCGGGGAGCTGGGCGTGACGGACTCCCGGATCTCCCAGATGCGCGCTGAAGCACTCATCCTGCTCAAGTCGGCGATCGACGCCCAACTGGAAGCCCCAGCGGTCGAACCTGTCCCCGACGGGACTCCCGGGCCCCGCCCCCAGGTGGAGACCGGCCGGGCTGCGCGGCGGCGCGCCGCCTACCTGCAGGCGGTTGCCGGCCACCACGACTTCCGGACCCGGCTCTCCCCGGCGGCGGCATCCCTCGCCAGCCTGGCATCGGCGTAGACAGCGGCGATCTCCTCCGCCCGTCTCCCTCCGATCCAGCCGTCACCCAGCCGGCATCCCGCCGGCGAGGGGATCGATCCGCAGGTCATCCCACGTCAGCAGCGGGAACCAGGGGATGCCTGCCGCCTCGAAACGCTCCGCCACCGCCGGGCCGCGGTCCACGAGCGTCGCGGCAGCAACGACGTCGGCCCCCGTCTCCCTGATCCGCTCTATCGCCCGCAGCAATGAACCGCCCGTCGAGACGGTGTCCTCCACCGCCAGCACGCGCTCACCGGCCGCGAGGCGATGGCCCTCGAGCCATGTTCCCCGGCCGTGACCCTTCGGTTCCTTGCGGACCGAGAACCACGGGACGCCGGCCACCATGGCCACGCCGTGGGCAATCGGGTCAGCACCCATGGTCGGACCGCCGATGACCTCCCACGAGACGTCCACGGCGTCGACCACGGCGGCAGCGACGGCGCGCAGGGCGTCGCCGGTGGCGAGGACATGGCGGCAGTCGATGTAGTCCCGACTCGAGCCGCCCGAAGACAGGGCAAACGGCTGGTCCCTACGCTCGTACCCCCGTTCGAGCACCAGCCGGACAAGGGCAGCGCGCGTGGCGTCGGCGAGGGGCACCACGGGTCACTGTAGCGGGGAAGCGCTGCCCTCCCGGCTGCCGTTGCCACCAAACCGCGCGCACCGAGGCCGACTGCGCGCACTGGCAGCGTCATATCGCCGTGCCTGCGCGCGGATGGGGCGGCCGCGCGCGGTTGTCGTCCCATTACCGTATCGGATGAAAGACCCTGAATCGGGCGCCCCACCGCCGCCACCGACCGCCACCGGGGCCGCCACCGACCGCCACCGGGCCCCCACGGGCAGGCACCGCACCAGGCCGGCCCAAGCCAACACGCCGGCGTCCCGCAGCCCGTCAGGCAGACGACTCGGCCGATGTCTCCCGCATGCCCTCCGGCAGTCCCTCGGCGTGGATCACGACCAGCCGCTGGGTCGCACGTGTGACGGCGACGTAGAGGGCGCGCAGCCCTTGGGGTGCCTCCGCCACCATGCGGTTGGGCTCGACGACGACGACCACATCGAACTCCAACCCCTTGGCGTCACTGACCGTCAGCACCGTGACAGGAAGGTCCAGGGCACGGGCGTTCGCCTGGCCGAAGTCGATGCCGGCGGCGGTGAGGCGTTGGGCGACCGGCCGCGCAAGGCTCGACGGGACGATGACACCCACCGTGCCGCCCCTGGCGGCGAGGCGGCCGGCTTCCGCCGCGACCCGCCGGGCTGCCGACTCGGGAACGCCGGCGGATGGGAACGGTCCCTCGCCACGCACCCTGACCGCCTGCGGTGCTTCTCCCGTGGTGCGAACGGCTTCGGGTGGGCGCATGCCGGGCGCGGCCCGTTCGAGGATGCGGCCGGCGACGTCCATGATCTCTGCCGGCGTGCGGTAGTTGACCGTGAGCTCGACCAGTCGCCAGCCGCGACGGGCCGGCAGGTGTTCGACGACCTGGCTCCACGTTGCCGGCGCCCACCCGCCCGTGGCCTGCGCGATGTCGCCGACGACGGTCATGGATCCGGACAGGGACCGGCGGGCGAGCATCCGCAGCTGCATGGGGCTGAGGTCCTGCGCCTCGTCGACCACGACGTGGCCGTACGTGCGTGGGCCATCCCCGTGACCCGGGCGGCGGCGCAGCGGCCCGAGCAGGAAGGCCGCCTCGTCGAGGAGCGGGATGTCGTGGTCGCTCCACCTGGCCTCCTGGAGCGAGGCGGAGCGGGGACGGTGCAGGACCAACTGCTCCCGCTCGGTCAGGCAGCCGCGGCCGGCGAGATCGATGAGGGCGGGCGCCCCCAAGAGGTCATGGAGCAGGGCCTGCGGGGTGAGCCGCGGCCACATCCGTTCGAGCGCCTCGCTGACCTCGGGCAGGCGGCGAAGGGCGCGGCCGAGATCGGGCGCGGTCATCGGATCCGAGGTTGCAGGGCCGCCGGGCAGGCCGCCGCTCGAGCCGCCACCGGCGGACGCCCCACCCTCGGGGAGGATCTCACCGGCTGCGCTCCCGACTCCACCGCCCGACCCGCCACCGCCCGACCCGCGGGCCGGGCGCTCCAGCTGCCCGAGGAGGTGGCGCCAGAGGAGGCTCTCGACTAGGCGCCGGCGGGCGTTGTGGGTGCCGGCGCGCCGGCGGGCGGCGCTGACGATGGTCTCGCTGGCGCCCGGGGTCAGCCGCAGGAAGGTCCGCCCGTAGGGGATCCGGACGGTCCGCCTCAGCGGGCGCTCGCGGTCGCCGACAGCGCGAGCGATGAAGCGGGCCATGCGGGGGTCGCCCTTCAGGCGGGCCACCTCCGGGTCGTCCACGGCCGTCGGCCCGGCGGCGCCGAACATGCCGGACACCGTCGACAGCTCCACCCCGCTCTCGCCGAGCGACGGCAGGACGTGGCCGATGTAGCGGAGGAAGGTCGGGTTGGGGCCGACGACGAGCACCCCTTGGCGTTCGAGCGGGAACCGGTGGGTGTAGAGGAGGTAGGCGGCGCGGTGGAGGGCCACCGCCGTCTTGCCGGTGCCCGGGCCGCCCTGGACCACCAGGATCCCCCCGAGCGGGGCACGGATGATCTCGTCCTGCTCCCGCTGGACTGTCGCGACAATGTCCCGCATCCGGCCGGTCCGGGATCGCTGCAGCGCTGCGAGCAGCACCTGTGAGCCGGACAACCCGAGGCCGACTCCATCATCGTGGCCCTCCACGCGAAAGAGCTCGTCCTCGAGGTCGAGCACCCGTGGCCCGTCGGTCAGGAAGTGTCGCCGGCGGAGCAGTCCCATCGAGTGGGCGCCGGTCGCCCGGTAGAAGGGCTCGGCGACGGGCGCCCGCCAGTCCACGACGAGCGGTTCCTGATCGTCGTCGGAGATGGCGAGCCGGCCGATGTGGAACGCCTCGCCCGGGCCGTCACCCTCCGCACGCCGCCGGTCGATCCGGCCGAACACGAGCGACTCCCCCCCGATCTGCAGCTGCTCCAACCGCCCGAGGCTGTTGCGGACCCGGATGTCCCGTTCGGTCAGCGCCTGGAAGGTCCCGCCCCGTTCACCGAAGGCATCGCGGAGCATGGCGGCAGCCGTCGTCCGCATCTGCTCCAGGCGATCGTACGAGTGGTCAACGTGGGCCTGTTCGGCCGCGACGTCAGGGTGAGGCATAGAGGAAACAGTCAGTCTCCGCGATCCCCGCACCATGCGCAAGCCCCCCTACCGGACCGCCGGCAGCGAACGCCGGCAGCGACCGCCGGCAGCGCCGGGTGGGCACCTGCAGCCCGGCGTCCCCGGGGCTTGCAGGTCACGCGGGGCTACGGTGGACCGGTGCCCGGCACCGTGACCAGCGTCTTCCTCGACGCCTGCCGCCGCCGCCCGGTGCCGTGGACGCCCGTGTGGTTCATGCGCCAGGCGGGCCGCTCCCTTCCCGAGTACCGGGCCCTACGGAGGGAAGGCAGCATCCTCGACGTCATCCGCCATCCGGAGCTGGCGGCGGAGATCACCCTGCAACCCGTACGCCGCTACGGGGTCGACGCCGCCATCCTCTACTCCGACATCGTCGCCCCAGTGGCGGCGGTGGGCTTCGGGATCGACGTGGTCCCGGGGGTCGGCCCGGTGGCCGAGCAGCCCTTCACCCGCCCCGCCGACCTCGCCCGCCTGCGCGAGCTGGAGCCGCCGGAGGACCTGCCCTGGGTGGCGGAGACCGTGCGCTTGCTCGTCGGCGAGCTCGAGGTGCCGCTCATCGGGTTCGCTGGTGCCCCGTTCACCGTGGCCAGCTACCTGGTCGAGGGCCGGCCATCACGCGACCACCTGCGGACCAAGGCGCTCATGTACGAGGACCCCGCCACGTGGCACGCCCTGGTGGACCGTCTGGCGGCGATAGCGGTCGCCTCCCTCCAGTCGCAGCTGGAGGCGGGGGCGGCGGCGGTGCAGGTCTTCGACAGCTGGGTCGGGGCCTTGGATCCCGACGACTACCGGCGGCATGTCCTGCCGGCGACGGCGAGGATCTTCTCGGCGCTGCAGGACTGGGGGGCGCCGATGATCCTCTTCGGGGTCGGCGCCGGTGGGCTCCTCGACGCGTTCGCCGAGACGGGGGCCGACGTCATCGGCGTCGACTGGCGGGTGCCGCTCGACGTCGCCAGGGCGCGCCTCGGGCCGGCACCGGCTCTGCAGGGGAACCTCGACCCGGCGGTCTGCGCGGCCGGGTGGGAACCGACGGCGGCCAAGGCACGCGACGTCCTCGACCGGGTGGGCGGCGCGCCGGGCCACGTCTTCAACCTCGGCCACGGCGTGCTCCCCGGGACCGACCCGGCGGTCCTCGAACGGCTCGTCGAGCTGGTGCACGAGGAGACGAGGGAGCGGGGGGAGACGGGGGGCCCGGGGGTGCCGGGGGGCACACCGGCGTGAAGGTCGCCGTAGTCGGTGGGGGCATCGCCGGGCTCGCCGCGGCGTGGGAGCTGCGCGCCGACGCCGAGGTCACCGTCTTCGAGCCGGCGGCGCTCGGCGGCAAGGTCCGCACGAGCGTGTTCGAGGGCGTGGCGGTCGACGAGGGGCCGGACGCGTTCTTGACCCGCTCGCCCGCAGCCGTCCAGCTGTGCAGCGAGCTCGGGCTGGACTCGGAGCTGGTGGCCCCAGCCGCCGGGCGGACGCTGCTGTGGGCGGGCGGCCGCCTGAAGCCCCTACCCGACGGCCTCGTCCTCGGAGTGCCGGGCCGTCTGGCCCCGGTGGTCCGCAGCGGCCTGCTCTCGCCGGCCGGGATGGCGCGCGCCGGCCTCGATCTCGTCCTTCCGGGGACCCCGGCCGGCGACGACGTGGGGGTCGGGGAGCTGGTCACCGCCAGGTTGGGCCGGGAGGTGGCGGACCGGCTCGTCGAGCCGCTCCTCGGCAGCATCCACGCCGCCCCCATCACGGGAATGAGCGCGGCGGCCACCGCTCCGCAACTGCTCGCCGCCGCCCGCCGGCGGCGCAGCCTGTTCCGTGCCCTGCGGGAAGGTGATGGCAGCGGGGGCGGCCGCCCACCGCCGGGTGATGGGGGGCCCCTCTTCCTGGCGCCTCGCCTCGGCATGGGGCGCATCGTCCAACGCCTCCACGAGGAACTGCACGCCGCCGGAGTCCGGGTCGAGCGCTTCGCCGTGGAGACGGTCCGGGTGACGCCGGCCGGCGTCGAGATGGGCGGGAGCGGGATCTTCGACGCCGCCGTGCTGGCAGTCCCGGCCCCGGTCGCCTCCCGGCTGCTCGGGGCGGCAGCGCCTCCTCCGTTGGCCGCGATCGAGCTCACGTCGGTGAGCCTCGTGACCCTCGCCTATGACGCCGCGCGCATGGAGGTACCCGCCGCTGTCAACGGGGTGCTCGTACCGGCAGGCGAGGGGCGGCTGATGACGGCCTGCTCGTTTGGGTCGAACAAGTGGCCGCAGTGGGCCACGCCTGGAAGGGTCGTCGTGCGCGTGTCCGTCGGCCGCCGCGGGGACACCCGCGCCGATGAGCTCGACGACGGTGCATTGGTGGACCGCCTCTCCGCCGAGCTCGCCGCCGCCCTCGGCTCACGGGCCGCACCCCTGGCAGCACGGGTGAGCCGGTGGCCCGAGGCCTTTCCCTTCTTTCGTGTCGGCCACCCCGAGCTGGTCACCGGCATCCGGGATGATCTCCGGCTGCGCGCGCCGGCTGTCGCCCTCGCCGGGGCCAGCTACGGCGGCGCCGGCATCCCGGCGTGCATCGCCTCGGGCCGGGCGGCGGCGGCGGCGGTCCGGGAGCGCCGGCTCGCCGCCAGGGGATGAGCAGCGCCGGCTAGCGCTCCGCCGCTCCCTCCGCCGCCTCCAGGTCGAGCACCGGCGGCAGCGACGCCCCCCGGAACAACCCCGCAGCCGGGGTGGCCCATCCCAGGGCATGGTCGGCGAGCAGCACCGCCGCCGCCGAGTACGTCGAACGCTCCCCCCCCGGGAACCGCACGCACTCCGGGTGGACGCACCCCGTCCAGTAGGCACCGTCGGGCGCCCGGAGGTGACCGGTCCACCCGAGCAGCTGGCGCGCTGCGTCGTTGAGCCCGACGGCGTCGAGAGCGAGGGCGCACTCGGCTGTCTCGGCCGCCGTGACCCACGGCTGGTCGCTGACGCAGCGGACACCGAGGCCCTCCATCACGAAGTCGGGCCAGCCCTCGAGCAAACGGGTGCGGCCGGCGTCACCGCCGACGGCCCCGCACAGCACCGGGTAGTACCAGTCCATCGCCCAACGCTGCTTGGGCTCGAAACGCTCGGGGCGGTGGGCGACGGCATGAGCCAGGCGCCCCGCGGCCAGCTCCCAGTGGGGGCGCTCCTCGCCCAGGTGCTCGGCTACGGCGACGGCGCAGCGCAGGCTGTGGGCGATGGACGCGCCACCGGTCAGCAGGGCGTAGCGGCCAGCGACACCGTCGGCGTCGAGCGACCAGAGCACCTCGCCGCCGGGCTGCTGGAGGCGCAACACGAAGTCGACCGCCGCCTCGACGGCCGGCCACAGCTCCACGAGCAGGCGGTCGTCGCCGGTGATCAGGTGGTGGAACCAAGCGCCCGTCGCCAGGTAGGCGCACACGTTGGGGTCCCGCCTGGGCTCCTCGACGCCGTCCGCCAGGTAGTAGAAGCACCAGCTGCCGTCGGCGTGCTGCACCGGCGGCAGCCACCGGAGCGCCGCTTCGGCCTCCGCCCGGCGCCCCCCCACCAGCAGCGCCATGGCCGCCTCGACGTGGTTCCACGGGTCGGCGTGCCCACCGGGGTACCAGGGGATCATCCCGTCAGCCAGCTGGACAGAGGCTATCCACGCCGCCGTGGCTGCCACCTCTCCCGGTGCCAGCGGGCCTCGGCCACGGCCCCGTGTCATACGGGTTTCCTGGCGTACACGACGACGCTCTTGCCGAGGAGCGGGTTGAGGGCGGCGTCGGGCAGGCGGGTCCATGGTGTCGCTGCGGTGATGTCCCAGACGAGGAGCCGGTGGTAGGCCCGGACCAGCGGGTGGTCGTCGCGCCCGACGCCCACCGCCGAGCGCAGCCACCAATAGGGGCTGTGCAGGGCGTGGGCGTGGTGGTGCCCGGTTACGACGAGCCCGGCGGCGGCGAGCCTGCGCTCGAGCGCCGAGCGCCGGTAGATCCGCACATGCCCGCCCGGGGTCTCGTGGTACTCGTCGGACAGGGCCCAGTTGACCAGCTCGGGGGCCCAGCGGGGAACGGTGACGGCGATGGTGCCACCCGGGCGCAGCACGCGGGCCAGCTCGGCGAGGACCGTCCCATCCTCGTGGATGTGCTCGAGGACCTCGGCGGCGATGACCCGGTCGAAGCAGTGACGGGGAAAGGGCAGCCCGCGAGCGTCCCCGACCGCAGCGGAGCCCTTCCCGCCGCTCGAAAGGGTGGCGCCGTCCTCCCGCGCCATCACGTCCATCAATGCCCTCACGCCCTTCACCTCGCCGGCCGAGGTGTCGAGCGCGACGACCAGCGCCCCCCGGCGCATCGCCTCGTAGGCGTGGCGGCCGCCACCGGTCCCGAGGTCGAGGAGCCGGTCGCCGGCACCGACGCCGAGGCGCTCGTAGCGCACGGTCAGCACGGTGGCGGGGGGCGGTCGACGAGATCCCGGTAGTGTTCGGCGGTCGCTGCGGCACAGGCCCGCCAGGTGAAGCGCGCCAGCACCCGCTCGCGCCCGGCCACCTTCATGCGGGCGGCTCGATGGGGGTCGGCGAGCACCGCTCCGATCGCGGCTGCCAGCGCACCGGGATCGCCGGGCGCGACGAGGAGGCCGGCGTCGCCGACGACCTCCGGCAGGGCCCCGCCGGTGGTGGCGACCAGCGGCGTGCCCATCGCCATGGCTTCCACGGCTGGGAGCGAGAACCCTTCGTACAGCGACGGCACGACCGCCACCGACGCCTCGGCGAACAGCCGGACGAGCTCGCCGTCGCTGACCCCCGACACGAAGCGCACGGCGCCCTCGAGGCCGAGGTTCGCCACGGTCCGGGCGACGGGACTGTCGTCGCGCCGCCGGCCGACGACGAGGAGATGTGCGTCCGGTCGCTCCACTCGCAGCTTGGCGACCGCCTCCAGCAGCGGAACGAGGCCCTTCAACGGGACGTCGGCCGACGCCGTGGTCATGATCCGGCCGGGCACGACCGGCACGTGGGGATGGGGCCGGAAGCGCTCCTGGTCGACGCCGATGGGCACGACGGCGAGGCGGTCGGGGCGCACCCCCATCTGCTCGGCGATGTCCCGCTTGGAGGACTCGGAGACGGTCACGATGCGCGGCAGGCGGCGGGCGACGCGCTTTTGCATCCGCAAGAAGCCGTACCAGCGTCGGAGGGAGAGCTGGCGGCGCAGGGTCTCGGCGTGCTGCAGCTCGAGCGCCCGGTCGACGGTTATCGGGTGGTGGCAGCTGGCGAGCAGCGGCCAGCCGTCGCGTACGAGCCCGAGGATGCCCGTGCCGAACGTCTGGTTGTCGTGCACGACGTCGAAGTCGTCCCGGCGGGCGTTGAGCAGGCGGCGGACCCGCCAGGCGAAGGTGCGGGGCTCGGGGAAGCCGCCCGTGCACATCACGGCGAGCTCGGCGACGTCGACCGGCGAACGGAGCTCCCACAACTGCGGGACGCGGAACGGATCGGGTTGACGGTACAGGTCCAGGCTGGGCACGGCCTGTAGCGAGACCCCCTCGTCGAGCACGGGCCAGGGCTGGCCGGCGAAGACGGTGACCTCGTGGCCGAGCGCGACGAGCTCACGGGCGAGGTAGCGGGTGTAGACGCCTTGGCCGCCGGAGTGGGGGTTGCCCCGGTAGACCAACAGCGCCACCCGGAGGCGGTCGCCGACCATGACCGGGGAACTGTTGACCGCGGAGCCACCGGCGGTCAAGCCGGCAGGCGACCGCCGAGCCGAGCCGCCGGCGGTCGAGCCGGCAGGCGACTCCGCCCGGTACGTTTGGGCAGCCATGGCCTCCGCCCCCGATCCCATCGCGGCGCGCCCCCACCTGAGCGTCGTCGTGCCAGCCCACAACGAGGCCCCGTACCTGCGTGTGGCGGTCGAGGCGCTGGTGGACGGCCTGCGCGCCAGGGGAGCCATCTTCGAGGTCCTCGTCGTCGAGAACGGGTCGCTCGACGACACCTGGCAGGTCGCTAGCTCCCTCGCCGAAGGCCGACCAGAGCTCCGTGTGCTGTCGCTGCGCCAGGCCAACTATGGGGCGGCCCTCCGCAACGGCTTCCGGGCGGCCCGAGGCGAGCTGGTCGCCAACATCGACGTGGACCTGGTCGACGTGGACTTCCTGGACAGGGCGCTGGCGCTTGCGGAGGCCGATGCGGATCTCGACGTGGTGATCGGCACCAAGCGGGGCGCCGGCGCCGAGGACCGCCGGGCACCGGGCCGGCGGGCCGTGACTGAAACGTTCTCGCTGCTCATGAAGTACGGGTTCGGCCTACAGGTCAGCGACACCCACGGGCTCAAGCTGCTCCGAGCCGACCGCATGCGTCCCCTGGTGGACGCATGCGGCCTGTCGGGGGACCTGTTCGACACCGAGCTCGTCCTCCGAGCCGAGCGGGCCGGCATGAGCGTGGCCGAGATCCCCGTGGCGGTCGCCGAGCGGCGCCCTCCCCGCACGCCCATCGCCAGCCGGGTGCCGCGTACCGTGGCCGGCCTCGTCCGGCTGCGTGCACGTCTCGGGCCGCCGCCGGCGGCACCGATCAGGAAGGCGTTGCCGCCGGCGCCTCCCGTCCTGACCCAGCCAAGGGGGCTAGCGTCGACCGGGATGGACGCCGGCACCGGGATGGACGCCGGCACGGCGACCGCCGGCGCCGGGATGGACGTCGGCACGGCGACCGCCGGCACCGGCCGGGGCGAGGCCGACGAGGCGCTGCGCGCCGGCATCGAACACCTGGTCTCGACGCTGGAGGAGCTCGCGCCGCGTCTTGCACCTCTCGACGACCTCTCCCAGCGGGTCGAGGAGCTCACCCGCGGCATCCAGCTCCTCGACGCCCTGCCCGAGCAGGTCGAGGGGCTCGCCACCCGGCTGGCGGCCCTGGGCGACCTACCCGAGCGGCTGGCGGCCCTGGGCGAGGTGCCGGACCGCCTCGCGGCCCTGGGCGAGGTGCCGGACCGCCTCGGCGAGGTGGCAACCCGCATGGAGGACCTGCGTACCCACCTGGAGCAGCTCGCCGGCGCGCCGGCGCTCCTCGATTCGCTCGTCTCTCGCACCTCCCGAATCGAGGAGGCCCTCGCCGGCGTGAGCCGGTACCTCGCGAGCACTGTCGAGCGGCTGGAGGGCGTCAGCGACGACGTCGGACCCCTGGCCGCCGGCGTCGACCGTCTGGGACTCGCCCACGACGAGCAGAGTGGCGCGCTCACCGCGTTGCGTGACGAGGTTCGTGCCTTGCGTCGACGCATCCCCCTGCGTGGTCGCCCCCAACCAGCACTCGACGAACCGACGATCGCCGCGCTCGCCGACGCCGTCGCCGCCCGCCTGGCAACGGCCTCACCACCGCGACGCCGCCAGGCATTCAAGGACCAGACGTAGAAGCCAGGTTCAGAAAGAGGGGCGGTAACGGGCGATCCATTACATCATCCGGGGTCTCCCGGCTGCATTCCGCGCGCACGCCATCCTTCCGCGCGCACCGACGACGAGATAGCTGCGTCACTGCGCGCGGTTTGGTCGGCTGCGCGCGGTTGCGGGCATCGGCCTGGCGCTACCGGCTGCTGGGTGCATCGCGATTGGGTCAATCAGGTAGCCTGCGGAGGATGCGGAGGCTGCCGCACGACGCGCTGGCCCGCTCCTCCCACTTCCCGGAGCGGATGGCGTCGCAGTACAACTCGTACGGCGGCCGGCCGCCGTCGGCAGGATCGGGGAACACGTCGTGTATGGCGAGGGTGCCGCCGGCGGCGACCTTGGGGCTCCAGGAGTGGTAGTCGGCCCAGGCGACCTGCCGGCCGTGACCACCGTCGATGAAGAGGAAGGCCAACGGCCGCGCCCACATGGCGGCAACTGTGGTGGACTCGCCCACAACCAGGACCACGTGGGATTCGAGGCCCGCAGCTTCGAGGGTCCGGCGGGCAAAGGGCAGGGTGTCCATCCGGCCGGTGCAGCGATCTACGACCTCCGGGTCGTGGTGCTCCCACCCGGCCTGGTTCTCCTCCGAACCGCGGTGGTGATCGACGCTCACCACCACCGTCCCCGTCGCCGCAGCCGCCGCGCCGAGGTACACCGCCGACTTCCCGCAGTAGGTCCCGACCTCCAACAGGGGTGCTCCAGGCACGGCGGCAGCCGCCGCAACGGCGGCCCCGTGGAGCGCCCTGCCTTCGTCGTCGGGCATGAAGCCCTTCGCTGACCGGGCGGCAAGCAGTTGCTCGGGCTCCGGCGTCAGCAGTTGCTCCGGCGTCAGCAGTCGGCCCGGCGTCAACCGGGGACCCCGGTGCGACCGTCCAGCGACGGAGGCAGGTCGTGGGGATGCGTCGCGAAGAGGATCTTGTTGAAGATGATGAACTTGGCCACCCACAGCACCCCGAAGGCCGCGACGTAGACGACGGCGATGATGCCCGTGCGCTCCAAGTGGGCCAGCCCGCTGTTCCGGAGACCCGACTCGGTCAGCTTCACGGCGTAGGTGGAGAATCCCCATCCGATGAACGCCAGCACCCAGAACGGCACCACCTCCTTCCACAGGTGGCCCCGGCCGGTCTTGCCCCACGCCCACTTCCGGTTCATCTCGTAGGAAGGGACCGTCGCGATCCCCGTCGCCAAGGTGCTGGACACGACCGCGCCGAGCCGTAGCAGCCCGTCGAAGACGACGAGCAGGGCGACGCTGACCACGACGGCGACGACTGAGGCCATCGAGTAGCGGAACATCTTCCGGCCCTGCGGGGTCCGCAACAACGCACGTGCAGTGAACACGAGCCCGGACACCAGTACACCGTACCAACGAGACGGCTTCACACGGGGAGCGGGCTCATCGGGCCGGTGACCGGGGTCACGGCTCGCTGCCGCCACCGAGTCCGCCGGCTACTTGCGCTGCTCGAGCGGCAGGTAGTCCCGGCGGTCGGCGCCGACGTAGAGCTGACGCGGCCGGTAGATCTTGGAGTCCTGGTCGATCATCTCCTGCCAGTGGGTCAACCAGCCGGCGACGCGTGGGATGGCGAAGAGCACCGTGAACATCCCCGTCGGAAAGCCCATCGCCTGGTAGATCAGACCCGAGTAGAAGTCGACGTTGGGGTACAGCTTCCGGGACACGAAGTACTCGTCGGAGAGGGCGGCCTCCTCGAGCTTCAGGGCGATGTCGAGCAACGGGTTGCGCCCGGTCACCTCGAAGACGGCGTCTGCGGTCTGCTTCACGATCTTGGCCCGCGGGTCGTAGTTCTTGTACACCCGGTGGCCGAAGCCCATGAGCTTGCCCTTGCCAGCCTTCACATCGGAGATGAAGGCATCGACGTTGTCGACATGCCCGATCTGCGACAGCATCCGGAGCACCTGCTCGTTCGCACCCCCGTGGCGGGGGCCGGAGAGGGCCGCCGCCGCGGCGGAGGCGGCGATGTAGGGGTCGGCGTGGGCGGATCCGACCGTGCGCATGGCAAGCGTCCCGCAGTTCTGCTCGTGGTCGGCGTGGAGGATGAACAGCACGTCGAGGGCGTGCGCCAGCACGGGGTCCGGCTCGTAGCGGGGCTCGGCGACCTTCCACATCATGGAGAGGAAATTCTCGGTGAACGACAGGCCGTTGTCCGGGTACACGAACGGCATCCCGGCGCTGTAGCGGTGGCAGGCGGCGGCGAGGGTCGGGACCTTGGCGATCATCCGGATGATCTGCCGGTGGCGCACCTGCGGGTCGACGACGTCCTTGGCCTCCGGATAGAAGGTGGAGAGGGCGGCGATACCGGATACGAGCATGCCCATCGGGTGGGCGTCGTAGTGGAACCCGTCCAGGAACCGCTTCCGGAAGTTGTCGTGCAGGTAGGTGTGCATCCGGATGTCCTCGGTCCAGGTGCGCAGCTGCTCGGCGTTGGGCAGCTCACCATGGACCAGGAGGTAGGCAACCTCGAGGTACGACGACCGCTCTGCCAGCTGCTCGATCGGATAGCCGCGGTATCGAAGGATGCCGCCGTCCCCGTCGAGATACGTGACGGAGCTGGATGCCAGCGCCGTGGTCATGAACGCCGGGTCGTAGAACCAGACGCCCGGGAGGAGCTTGCGGAGCTCGCCAGCGGAGATGCCACCGTCGACGATGGGGATCTCGACCGCCTCGCCCGTGCGATTGTCGGTGACAGTAATGGAATCGGTCACGATCGACCCTCCGAGACGAGTCGCAGTTGGTTGGATCTCCTGGCATCGTATCGCTGCCCCCACCGGTGGGGCCCATCCGTTGGGGGACGGCCTGCAAGGATGACCGCGATGAGTGAACCCCCGGCCCCGGCACTGGCGGACGTCCGCCGGCGGATCGACGAGCTCGACACCGAGCTCGTGGTCCTCCTCGCCCGCCGCCAGCGCCTGGTCGACGAGATCACGGCCTACAAGCACGAGCACCATCTGGGCGTCGTCGACCGCCACCGCGAGGACGAGATGCTGGCCGCCATCGCCGAGACGGCCGAGGAGCACGGTCTCGACCCACGGGTCGCCCAGCAGGTGTTGCGAGCGGTGATCGACGGCTTCACCCTCCTCGAAGTCGAGGAGCTGGGACCGGACGTGTGATTCGTGCACTCAGGGGTTGCGGGTCCTCCCCGGCAGCCACAGCATCAGGCCGTCGCCCCGGGCGCGCGGCGGCCCCAGGCGGTCGCGCATCAAGGCGGCGACGGCCGCACCGCCCGGTGACCGCGCCTGGACGATGACCGCCCCGACGTGGCGGGCGACGATGAACCCGTCCACCGCGCCAGCCGCGCTTCGCCACGCTGCGCCACCGACTGTGAAACCCGAAGGGTCGTCGAGGGCACCGACGAGTGCACGGGGCAGCGTTGCCGGCGGGGGGAGCAGTGGCGACCGCTCGCTGTGCCGGCGGTATCCGGGGCGGATCGCGTAGCCGCCGATGAGCCGGAATCGCAGCCCGGATTCGGCCTGCCACAGCATGGCCTGGTCCTCGGGGAACTGGGGCACGGGGTAGGCCAGGACGACCGAGCCGGCGGGCACGTCGGCCCAGGGAGCGGCGGGCGACGCGAACGACGACGCCGCCCCGATCGGGAAGGACCCGTAGCTGCTGTCGGGGGCGGCAAGGAGGAGGCCGGCGATGAGCGCCACGCCCACCAAGGCGTCAGCCCGCCATCCCCCCAGCGGCTTCCGCCTCCCATCGCTGGGCGTGGGGAGGTCGGGCGCTCCGCAGCCGGCCCTCATCCCGCCGACCAGCTTGTCGATCCCGACGGCCACGATGGCGGCGAGACCGAGGGCGACCATGTCGCTGAAGCGGTCGGGGATTATGTCCTGGAGCACTGGAAGGCGCTGCAGGATCTCGAACGGCAGGGGTACAGCCGTGGCGTGCACCGCCCAGGTGAGGTGTCCGCCCAGTTGCAGGACCCAGGCCACGACCGTGAACACCGCTGACGCGCGGACCAGCGGCTCCCGGCGCCAGTGCCTGCTGACGACGAGCACGCAGGCGGCGAGGAGGACCACGCCAATGTAGGAGTTGTGCCCGAGGTACTGCCCCACGGCGGTGCGCCACGCCGGCCACAGGCCGGCCACGACCGCCCTGTCGCCCGGGAACAGCGTCGCCGCTACCCCAATACCGCCCACGTTGAGCTGGGTCGGACCCATGAGCCGGTCCGGTCCGGTGAGCGCGACCCACGCCGGGTAGGCGAGCAACGGTGCCGCCACGGCGACCGACACCCCGGCGAGGGCAGCGGCGCGGCGCGAGCGGCCGACGGTGTCCGCCCTTCGCCGAAGCAGCGAGCACGCTAGCCACGAGGCGGCCGTCACGGCCGTCACGACCGCAGTCATGATGAGGACCTCACTGTCGATGAAGAACTGCGCGGCCCCGAGTAGCCCGACCGCGATGCCGGCAGCCCACGGGCGGCGGCCGTTTCCCCGGAGGTAGCGGTACACGGTGGCGACGAGCAGTGGCGGCAGCGGTCCCCATACGAGGAAGAAGTGGCTCGCCCCCTGGTGCGTCATGAAGGGCGAGAAGGCGTAGAACGCCCCGCCGACCGCGGCGCCGGGAAGGCCGCGCCCGACCCAGCGCAGTGCCCCCCACGCCGCCACGGCCGAGGCGAAGAAGCCGAACCGAAGGAGCACCGCCAGGGATGCCACCGGGCCGGCAGCCGCCGTCAAGGGAGCAGCCGCCGCTGCGAGGAGCGGGAAGCTGGCGTTGTCGAGCAGCCCCACGCCGCGAGGCACGTCGATGAGGCCGGTGTGGAACCCGAAGGGATGGTGCGCGCCAACGGCGAGGAACCACACCTCTTGGGCAACGTCGGCGCACGCGCACGTCGGTAGGTGGCCGTGGGGTAGCACCCCGAGGGGGAGGGCGACTGCCCACGAGCCGAACGCGTAGGCGGCGACGACGGCAAGCGCCCACCAGTGGCCGGCCGAGGGGCGGCGGCGCCGCCCGCCCTCGCGCCTCACGCAGCCGCCGCTGCGCTCAGGTGCCGGCGGGCGGATGGTCGCACGGCGGGCGACGATACCGACGACCGACGTCGGTGCAGCGGCATCAGGGTGATCGGCGCCCGTGCAGTCGGGCTCAACAGCCGCCTGGCGGCCCGGGGACGCCGACGCCGGCGGCGGGGGCGTCGACTACGCCCTGCCCTGGAGGAGGCACCTCGGAGCCGAGGTGGACGACGTACCAGTAGCCCCGCCACGAGATGAGCGAGGCGATGCCCATGGAGCGCTCGACGCCGGCCTCGCGGTAGACGAGGCGCGAGCCGGGGACGTTCCAGTACCCGACGCGGTTGTAGCAGGCGCCGGGCGGGATCCACTGGGCATACTGCGTGGGAACGACTACCCCGACGAACCGGGCGGTGGCAGGCCCCGGCCCCAGGGCTTGGTGGGCGGCGGCCACGTCCAGGTCGAAGTGGGCGACGAGGCGGTCCTTCCAGTCGAGGGCGTCGTCCCCGAAGGCCTTCACCTGGTCGTAGGCGGCGACAGGGAAAAACGCCGCCATCGCCGGCGCCGGGTCGCCGGAGCGGATGGCCCTCCAGAGCAGGAGCATCTCCCCGTGGAAGGCGGCGGTGTCAATGGAGGGCAGCGCCGGCGTCTGGGGCAGCTCACCGTTGGCGGCAGGCGGGAGGGCCACGGTGGCAGGCCTCGTGACGGCGGCCGGCGGGGCGGTGGTCGGCGGGGCGGTGGTCGGCGGGGTCGTCGACACCGCAGTGGAGGAGGGCGCCCCCGCGCTGGCGGTGTTGGATGTCTTCACGGCACCGGGGGCCGTCGGCAGTGCCGCCCGGTGGGCGCCGTGGCCGCCGGTGCCGATCACGGCGATGACCACGACGGCGAGCAGGGCCGCCGGCGGAAGTGTCCAGGCGGCAACCCGGCCGCTGCGGAGGTGGCGGCTCATCTCGCCCGATCGTACGAGGATGGGCCAGCGCCCCGGTCTCAGCCGCCCGACGGGTACCGGTAGACGTTGGTTTCGCGGGGCTCGAAGCCGAGTCGGAGGTAGAGCCGGTTGGCCACCTCCCTGGAGGGGCGTGTGGTGAGATCGACGGTGCGTGCGCCGCTGGCGGCGGCGATCTCCAGCGCCCGGCGTGTCAGGGCCTCGCCGATGCCGCGGCCGCGGCTGCGCTCGTCGGTGATGACGTCCTCGATCCAGGCTCGCACGCCGCTCGGGATCTGGAAGACGGCGAGGGTGAGCGTCCCGACGATCCGGTCGGGTCCGGTGCCACTGGCATCGTCGTCGGCGACGAGGAGCGTCGTCGCCGGCGAGGTGACTATGGCGTCGAGGGATTGGGTCGTGGGTGGCGGGGCGGAACGAGACAGCTGGGGCAGCAGGCGGGTCATCGCTGCCACGAGGTGGTCGTCGACCTGTTCCACTTCCCGGATGGCGATCACAGCCGGGAAGCGTAGGCGGGGGCTCCGGCGCGGCTACAGGTCATGACCTGGTCTGGCATCCGGGGCACCAGTACAGGGCACGAGCGTTGCGGCCGTGAACCTCACGCTGCACCGTGGCGCCGCAGCGCCGGCAAGGTCGGCCCGCTCGCCGGTACACCCACGGCCGGGGTGCTGTGTCGAAGTGCCGGGCGATGGCACTGGTACGGGCGTTGGCAGCCATCAGGCGCGACGCCGTTGCGACGACATCCTCGAGTGTGGTCGGCTCGATGTCGGTGCTGGCGGTGTGCGGCTCGACCCGGCAGGCGAACAGCGCTTCGCAGCGATAGATGTTCCCGATGCCGGACACGACCTGCTGGTCGAGCAGCAACTCCGCGACCGTCGGCGAGTGCTCCGCCCGGGCGGCAGTGCGTCGGCGCAGCTCGGCGGCCGGCACCGGCTCGCCGCCGCCCAGCACGTCGGGGCCGAGTTGCCGTAGCGACCTCTGCACCCTGATCCCGTCGTCGTCGAGCAGCTCGACGACGGGTGCAACGAAGCACACAGCGGTACGCGAACCGCATTCGAGCACGACGCGCGCCTGGTACGACGGCTTCCTCCAGCGTTCCCCGGTGGGGTACACGTGCCAGGAACCGGTCATGACCATGTGGGTGTGGAGGGTGAGCCCGCCGCTGAAGCGGATGAGCAGGTGCTTGGCGCGGGCCTCGACGGACTCCACTCGCTGTCCGACGAGCGGAGCCAGGTCCACGCCGGCACGGGCGGATCGGACCGCCGTCAGCTCCCGACCGCCGATCCACCGCCGCAGCGCGTCGGCGGTGCGGAAGATCGTGTCACCCTCGGGCATCAGCCGTAGCGGACGAGGCCCTTGGGCGTCGGGGTGAACCCGGCGTCACCGAGAGCTCCTGCAAGCTCATCGGGGAAGCGCTGGAGCGCGACGCGGGCGATCCGGCCCCCGGCGACGAGCGAGGCGAGGCCAGCGACGGCAGGCTCCTCCCAGGTGCCGTCGAGCTCCCGGAGAGCGCTGAGTCCACGGCCTCCGCGTTCGAGGTAGAGGCTCGCCATCCCGTCGACGAGGATCACATGGGCGCCGGCGCTGCGCGACGGTCCCTTCGCCGGCCAGGCGACAGCGGCGCCATACACGCAAGCCGGGTCGGTGGCGGCGAGGACGTGGACGGTCGGGCTGTCCGTCCCGCCGCCCTCGCGGTGCGCCCGCAGCCGGTCGACGGCACCGGGAAGGGCGAACTGCGCACCGCCCAGCCCGGTGACGAAGTATCCCCGGCGGATGCGGCCGGCCTCCTCCATGGAGCGCAGCACCGGGTAGATGCCGGCGAAGCCACCGGGGATGCCCTCGGCACGGACGGCCTCCCGGGTGAGCACACCATGACGCTCGAGGAGGGTGGCGACGAGAGCCAGGCCGGCGGCCGTGGCGCCGACTCCATCGGCCGGCCCGAGCTCCCGCTCGACGAGGGTCCAACGCCCCTGGCCCCGGGGTGGCCCGAGGACCGTGATCCGCCCTGGACGCGGACGGGACCTCGCCCCCGCCTTGCTGCGGCGACCGGCGGTGTGACCGCCTCTGACGGTGGCCCGCACCGCGGCGTAGGCGTCGTTGGTGACCTCCCCTCCCCAAACCAGGTCCCACAACGCCTCGAGGAGGCCGATGTCTGGTACGCCTGGCTCTGCCAGTTCACGGAAGAAGCACGCACCGCGGGCCGCCAGCACGGAGCGGATGTGGTCGTGGAGCGGCGATGCCGGGCGGGTGTCGCCGGCGGATCCCGCCAACGGCCCCATCCCGAGGCCGAGCCTGGGCAGCAGGGCGGGTGCCTGATCGCGTGGAGCGAGCACGACACGGCCGTCGTCCCGGCCGAGGTTGCCTGCGCCGACCCAGAGGATCTCACCGCTGGCGAGCAACTCGTCGAGCAGCCGTGGCGAGTATCCCCTGAGGCGCGCCGGCAGCACGTCACGCTCGAGGCTGCTGGCCGGGATGGGCAGGCCTTGGATCTGGCGGATGACGTCGTAGAGCCCGTCCAGGCCGGCGGCGGAGGGCTCGGAGCCCAGGGGCGCGACGCCCTGCCATGCCGGGAGGAAGCGGGCGAGGGCCTGGACTTCGGTGGGTTCGACCTCGCGGCGGAGGGCCGCGAGAGAGCGCTGCCGTAGGAGACGCAGGACGCCGGCGTCGCACCACTCCTCGCCTGTGCCGCGGGGTCGGAATGCGCCGTGCTCGACCCGACCGGCCCGCTGCAGCGCCTCGAGGATGGAGCGCATCTCTCCGACGGCCACGCCCCAGCGGCTTGCCGGCTCCGCTGTGGTGAACGGGACATGCACCCGCGCCCACCGGCGGACCAGCTGGCCGAGTGCGTCGGCCACCGGGTCGAGCAGGGCGTCGGGCAGGCCAGCCGGCAGGGCAACGCCGAGGGCGTCACGGTAGCGGGCGGCGTCCTCGACGAGGATGCAGCGCTCCTCGCCAGCGATCCGCACGAGCAGGGCGCGGCGGTCGGCGACGAGCTGGGCGATCGCCTTGCCGGCGACACCCGGTTCGCAGCGCGCCTCCGCCTCCGCCGGCGTCAGATCCCCCATGCGGCGGAGAAGATCCGCAACCCCTTCGGTGCTACGGGCCTTCCGGCGCTCCTCCAGCGCCTGCAACTCCGCCTCCAGCGCCTCGAGGACGGCGGGATCGAGCAGATCACGCAGCTCCTCGGAGCCGACGAGCTCGGCGAGCATCCTGCGGTCGAGCGTGAGCGCCTGCGCTCTCCTCTCTGCGAGGGGAGCGTCGCCTTCGTACATGAACGCGGCGACGTAGGACGACACGAGCCCGCTGGCGAACGGCGACGGGACGGGAAGTTCGACCGCCGCAAGCCGGAGCCGCCGGGCCGCCAGGTCGCGCATGACGGCGCGCAGCGCCGGGACGTCGAACTGGTCCCGTAGGCACTCGCGGTAGGTCTCGAGCAGGATGGGGAACTCCCCATGGCCAGACGCCACCGCCAGCAGGTCGGCGGCGCGCTGGCGCATCTGCCACAGCGGTGTCCGGGAACCCGGGCGGCGTCGGGGCAGCAGGAGGGCCCGGGCCGCGTTCTCCCGGAACCGCGCGGCGAAGACGGCACTGGAGCCGACAGCTCCCACCACCAGGTCCTCGACCTCGTCCGGGTCGATGGCGAATACACCCGGGTCGGGCCGTTGGGCGGCCTCGGGGAGGCGGAGGATGATGCCGTCGTCGCTCCAGACCGCTTGCAGGGAGTCGCTGTCACCGTCGGTGCCCGCCCGCAACCGGGCCTCGACGGCCATGGCCCACGGGGCGTGGACACGCGCCCCAAACGGTGAGAGCAGGCACAGGCGCCAGTCCCCGAGCTCGTCGCGGAAGCACTCAACCACCACCTGCCTGTCGGTGGGCAGCAGCCCACCGGTGGCGTCTAGCTCGTCTTGTACATAGGAGCGCAGGTTGCGCACGGCCAGCCGGTCGAGGTCGCAGCTCGCGCCGAGCTCGGTGTCGGACCGCCTCGCCAGCGTACGGACGAACTCACCGACCGCAACGCCGAGCTCGTACGGTCGCCCGGGGTTGTCCCCGTGCCAGAAGGGCATCTTGCCTGGAATCCCCGGGGCGGGGCTGACCACGACACGGTCGCGAGTGATCTCCTCGATTCGCCAGGTCGTGGCCCCGAGGAGGAACGTCTCGCCGACGCGGCACTCGTAGACCATCTCCTCGTCCAGCTCCCCGACCCGTCCCCCTTCGGGCGTGAAAACCCCGAATAGTCCACGATCGGGGATCGTCCCGCCGCTCGTGACGGCGAGCATCTTCGCCCCGGGCCTCGCCGTCAGCGTGCCCTCGGCCCGGTGCCAAACCAGGCGGGGGCGCAACTCCGCGAACTCGTCGCTCGGGTAACGCCCCGCCAGCATGTCGAGCACCCCATCGAACGACTCGGCGCCGAGGTCGGCGTAGGGATAGGCGCCGCGCGCCACACTCCGGAGATCGTCGACCGCGACGGGATGCTCGGCGGCAGCGACATGAGCGACGATCTGCTGGGAGAGCACGTCGAGGGGGTTGCGCGGAACGCGGGTCTCCTCGACGAGCCCGGCGTGCATGCGCTCGGCTACCACGGCCGAAACCAGCAGGTCGTGTCGGAACTTCGGGAAGATCCGCCCACGTGACGGCTCCCCGACCCGGTGCCCGGCGCGGCCGATGCGCTGCAACCCGGAGGCAACCGAGGGTGGTGCCTCCACTTGGACGACCAGGTCGACGGCGCCCATGTCGATGCCCAGCTCCAGCGACGAGGTCGCTACCAGGGCCGGCAGGCGGCCCGCCTTGAGGGCGTCCTCTATCTCGAGGCGCTGCTCCCGCGAGATAGATCCGTGGTGGGCACGCACCAGCTCGGCGGGAGCTCCGGACCCGAGGTAGCTGGATCCCCCGAGAGCATGGGCATCCGCCCCCGAAGCGGGATCGGTCTCGGCGGCAGCCAGCTCGTTGAGTCGGGCCGCCAGCCGCTCGGCGAGGCGGCGGGAGTTCACGAAGATGAGCGTGGAGCGGTGCGCCCGGATCAGCTCCAGGAGCCGGGGGTAGACCGCCGGCCAGATCGATGCCCGGCTATCCGGGTTACCGGCGGCCGCGCCCCGCATGATGAGCTGCTCGTCGCCCTGGCCAGTGGTGAGAGGGCGGCCCAGTTCGGCCATGTCCTCGACGGGGACAACGATCTGCAGCTCCAGGGGTTTGCGCGTACCGGCATCGACGACGGCAACAGGGCGGGGACGGCCACCTCCGTCCTGGCCACCGAGGAAGCGTGCCAGCTCGTCGAGGGGGCGCTGGGTGGCTGAGAGCCCGACCCGCTGGAACGAATGCGGCTCGACGGGAGGAAGCCGGCGCTGGGAGCGGCTGGCCGGCTCAGGAGCCGGAGGGTGGGCGCAGAGGTGTTCGAGACGCTCGAGGGACAAGGCGAGGTGCGCGCCGCGCTTGGTGCCGGCGACGGCGTGGATCTCGTCCACGATCACGTGCTCCACCCCGGCGAGGATCGCCGCGGCACGGGAGCTCAGTACCAGGTACAGGGACTCGGGGGTGGTGATCAGCACGTCGGGCGGGCTGCGCAGCATGGCGCTGCGCTCCTCCGCAGGGGTGTCGCCCGTGCGGGTGGCCACCCGCACCTCGGGCATCTCCATACCAAGGCGTCGGGCTTCTCGTCGTATGCCGGCGAGGGGCGCGCGCAGGTTGCGCTCGACGTCGTAGGTGAGCGCCTTGAGCGGGCTCACGTAGAGGACCCGGCAGGTCCCGGACGGCGGGGACGTGAGGAGGCGGTCCAGCGCCCAGAGGAAGGCGGCGAGGGTCTTGCCCGAGCCTGTGGGCGCGAGTATCAGCGTGTGGTCGCCCCGTTCGATGGCCGCCCAACCTTCCGCCTGGGCAGCCGTCGGCTCGTCGAACGCACCGTCGAACCAGGCGCGGGTGGCGGCGGAGAACGGCACCGCCCAAGGGTACGGTCGGAGTCGGCAACAGTTCACCCACTCGTCGTTCGCCGGCCCCGCCGCGCGGGGTACCGTGCACAGGAGGGGTGGGAGGAGCGGCCCCGGCGGGCTCCCCCGACCGCTGGAGGCCCCTCCCGCTCCGGAACAGGCAAGTGGCGTCGGCTTGCAATCGGGAGGCGGTACCTTCGACCGGATGACCGATCCCCTGCGCTGGGACCACCGGCCCGACCTGCGCAACCCGCTGGTGGTGGTGGCCTTCGAGGGCTGGAACGATGCCGGCGACGCCGCGAGCCTCGCCTTGGCGTACCTGGCGCAGACGTGGGGGGCGGAGCGGTTCGCCTCGGTTGATCCCGAGGAGTTCTACGACTTCACTGCCACCCGGCCGCAGGCCCGCTTGGTGGACGGTTGCACGCGCTCCATCGACTGGCCCGAGGTGGAGTTGCTGTCCGCACGGATCCCGCCGGCCGCCACCCCCATCGCGACGGGCACTCCGCCCACGGCGGGTATCCCGCCCATGGCGGGCACGGCGTTGCCCCCCTACATCAGCGGCACGACGGGCGGGAAGGACCTCATCCTCGTGCGGGGCGTCGAACCCCAGCTACGGTGGCGGACGTTCTGCAGCCTGATCACCTCGGTGGCGGTGGACTACGAGGCGGAGATGGCGCTCATCCTCGGAGCGCTCCTGGCCGACGTACCCCATACCCGCCCGGTACGCGTCAGCGGGACGGCAGACGACGAGGAGCTCGCCACCCGTCTCGGCCTGGTGCACTCGACGTACGAGGGTCCGACTGGGATCGTCGGTGTGCTGCACCACACGTTCACCGGGACCGGCATCCCCTCGGCGACCTTCTGGGCGTCCGTGCCTCACTACGTGCACCAGGTTCCCTCCCCCAAAGCGGCCCTCGCCCTGGTGGAACGCTCGGCGTCGGTCATCGGAGCGCCGGTCAACCCATTGGAGCTCCGGGTCGCGGCTGACGAGTACGAGCGGCAGGTGTCCGAGCGGGTGGCCGACGACGACGACGCCGCCGCCTACGTGGCGCAGCTCGAGGAGGCCGACGACACCGAGGACGACCACCCAGCGCTGCTGCACGATCCCGAGCGCCTCGCCGAGGAGGTCGAGCGCTTCTTGCGCCGCCACGGCGGCGACGCCTGAGCCACCGTGGCCCGGTGCTCCGAGCGCGTCGCGAGCTGCGTGTGGAGGGCGACGCCCGCACTGGTCGTCGCCCTCGACGAACACTTCGGCGAACCACTCGACACCTACGTCAACGGCTCACAGGTCTGGATACGTGAGGACGGACCGGGCGGCGCGCTGGTCGAGTGGCGGCTGCACCCGGTCGCCGGCTACCGCCGGCCGCCGGGCATCGCCACCGAGGAGGTCTTCTCGAGGACGGCCCTGGCGCTCGCCACCGGCGAGGCGGCGCCCGCTCCACTCATGAGGCTGTGGGACGGGCTGGAGGCGTTCCCGATCGAGCCGGACGACCGGATCGAGCCGCAGCCGCTGGCAGAGGCGACGGGGGCCGCCATCGGTGTCCCGCCCGACGCTGTGGGCCTCGTCGATCACGACACCGTCGGCGACGACTGGGAGCGCACCGGGGGAGGGATCTCCGTGGTGGACGCCCTGCTCGCGCAGCTGGCAGCGGGCTGAGCAGAGCGACCGGTCAGCGCCGGTCCGGTTGCTGGCCGTAGTGCAGGTCCACCTGCCGGAGGATCCAGCCCAACCGGACGAGGGCCTCGACAACCACCGGGTCGACGAAGCCGACCGGCTCGTCGGCGGCCCCAGCGGCGCCCGCCAGGCGGTGCACCCGGAAGGTCGAGCAGGCGACGAACCCGTCCCACACCTCGTCATCCACCGCCCGCAGGCGCCCGAAACCGCGGCGCGTGGCACGCACCACACGAGTCAGCAGGTCCGCCGGCGCCCGGCCGTCCCGCGCCGGCGGCAGCCCGCCGATCACAGGGACGTCGGCAGCGCCGTAGGCGGCGTGGTCCGCTTCCACGGCCAGGTGGGCAGCGTAGCCGCGGGTGACGAGCATCGCTCCGGCGTCGAAGCCGAGGTCCCGCAGCGGTCGACCGATCCGCTCCAGGTACGTCTCCACGAGGCCCGAGGTCAGCGGGCTCAGCCCGGCCAACGTCCGCATGACCTCGACAGTGGCCAGGTCGAGGGCGCGTGCCCGGGCCCCGGCCTCGCCGAGGCCGTCCAGTCGCTGCTCGACGGAGACCGCATCCATCGCCGCCGGCACCACACCGACCGGCCGGCGCCAACGTGACACCAGGGCAGCGGCTCCCTCCGGATCGGCTCGCCGGCGCGCCACGTCAGGCGGGAGGCGGGGTCGACTCCCCCACCTCGGGGACACGGCGCCAGATCTCCTGGCGCGGCACGTCGAAGTACACGTCGAGGGAGCGATCGGCGATGGCGGAGAACGCCAGCTCCACCCAGCGCTCGGGGCCCGCCAGAGGCGCCGGGAGGGCGTCCCGGCCAAACCATCCCACCGCGCGGGCCTCGAGGGGGTGGGGCACGAGGTCGCCTCCGATGGCGCGGAGATGGAACACGACGGAGTAGAAGGGAAGTGACCGCGACCCGAATCGCTGCCCGTCGAGCACGGCGATCAGCCGGACGGGCGCTGCCTCGATGCCGGTCTCCTCGAGCACCTCCTTGACCGCGACCTCGGCCGGCGAATAGCCGATGTCGGCCCAACCGGTCGGGTAGAGCCACACGCCGGAGTCGCCCCTTTGCAGGAGCAGGATCTCGCCGCGGTCGTTGCCGACGACTGCTCCCACCGCCACCTTGGGCGTGACGTAGCCGGTGATGCCCGGGCTCACGCTTGCCAGCCAGCCGTCAACGATCTCGGGCGGGGAGGGCGGCGGACCGTGCACGGCGTGCACTCGGATGTCGGCTGCGACCTTCAGAACCTCCTCGTAGCGCTCCCGCTCGTAGAGGCTCTCCGTGAACCCGAGCCCCGTCCGGGCGATCCCGGCGAGCGCTTCGCTCCAGCGGATCAGGTCGAGCTCGCTGACGGAGGGCTCCATCGGCCCGCAGGCTACCGGGCGCCTGCTCCAGCCCTCGTCGCCCGACATCGGAGGTGGCGCCGCAACGGCCTCGGCGCATGGGAAACTTCTGTCGTGACCACTCGCACCGATTGCCGTCACTACCTCGCGCGGAGCTCGTCGCGGGACGAGGTCGCAGAGCGCTGCCGGCTGGGGATCGCAGCCGAGGCCCCCTTCGCGTGCCCCGATGACTGCCTCTTCTTCGAGGCCCGGGCGATGATGGGGGCGGGGTGGGCCCAGGGCCCGAGCACACCTATGAGCAACACGGCCGACGGCCTAGCGGGTCTCCCCCCACCGCGGAGGCGCCGGGGCAAGGGGAAACGTCAGTAGACGAGCGGCGCTCGCGCCCCGGGCCCGGACGAGGGCGGTCCGACGCGCTAGCGGGGTGGGTTGAGATTGCCCGAGCGGAAACCCTCCAGGTCCAGGGTCACGTAGCGGTACCCGGCGGATCTGACGGCCGGCACCACTGCCTCGCGGGCCTCGACCGCCCGTGCCAGGTCGGCGGTGTCCACCTCCACGCGCGCCGTGTCGCCGTAGTGACGGACGCGGACCTGTCGGAAGCCGAGCGCCCGCATGGCCGCCTCCGCCCGCCCGACCCTGTCGAGGGTCCGCAGGGTCACCGGAGTGCCGTACGGAAGCCGCGACGCCAGGCATGCCGCCGCCGGCTTGTCCCACACCTCCAGCCCGAGGTGGCGGGCGCAGCGACGCACGTCTGCCTTGGAGAAGCCCGCGTCGACGAGCGGGAAGAGCGCTCCCCGGTCGGCCGCCGCCTGCCGACCGGGGCGGTGGTCCCCGAGGTCGTCGAGGTTGACGCCGAGCACCACGGTGGCGCCCTCTACCTCGGCGATGGGCAACAACTGGTCCATCAGCGCCGACTTGCAGTGCCAGCAGCGGTCGGCGCCGTTGGCGACATACGCCGGGCGGTCCATCTCGTCTGTGCGCACAGCCCTCCAGCGCAGCCCCCATGCGCCCGCCGTCGCTTCGCAGGACTCGAGCTCCGCCGGCGGCAGGGACGGCGACGAGGCTGTCACCGCCAGCGCACGCCGCCCGAGCACATCCGACGCCTGGTGGGCCAGGAGCGCCGAGTCCACCCCACCGCTGTAGGCCACCACGACGGACTCCAGCCGGGCGAGTCGCTCCCGTAGGGTATCGATGAGGGTGCCGATCGACCGGTGCTGCGAGCTCACGGAGATCGAGCGTACGCCAGCCGCCGTGCACCCCCTTTGCGGCGCGCGCTGCTCGGGGGCTGCCGTCTGCTCACGACCGCCCACCCACGAGCGCGTACTCATGCGCATCGCTGTCAGCCATGCTGGTTGCTCGTGAGCAACGGCAGCCGGCGCCCAGGCGCCGCCCACCTACGGCGCGGAAGCCGACTTCGGCACATGCCGAGATGGCCGCGCCGCGTCCTCGTGAGCGTGAACATCATGGTCGCCCTGCTACTCGTGAGCGCGGGCGCTGTGTACGGGTACGCACGGTACGAGTTGGGTCGGGTACGCACCGGATCGGGTGCCGGCTTGTCCCAGGGCGAGGGGCGCGCCGACCGCAGCCAGGCCTACGCCGGCCTGCCAGCGGAGAACATCCTGCTCATCGGCAACCAGACCCGGGCGGGCCAGACGATGGTCAACTTCGGCAACCCGGCGCTGCTGAGCGGGACGCTCGCCGACGTGATCATGGTCCTTCACCTCGACCCGCGCACCCGAACAGCCTCGATCCTGTCGATCCCCCGTGACCTGCTCGCTCCGATGCCGGCGGGCAGCCCGGTGGGCAGCCCGCAGAAGATCGACGCCGCCCTCAACGACGGAAAGCTCGGCCCCAACAACCTGGTCGCCGCCATCCACCAGGACTTCGGCATCACCATCAACCACTACGTGGAGGTCGACTTCGACGGCTTCCTCCAGACGGTGAATGCCCTCGGCGGCATCCGCCTCAACTTCCCCGAGCGGCTGTACGACGCGTACTCGGGGCTCGACATCAACCACACGGGCTGCCAGCTGATCCACGGCCAGCAGGCCCTCGCCCTGGTGCGCAGCCGCCACCTCCAGTACGACCCACCGGGGGTGAGCCCCTCCAACCCGGCCGCGTGGCCCTACGACCCGGAGTCCGACCTCGCCCGCATCGTGCGCGACCACACCTTCATCCGGGTGCTCGCCAAGACCGCCGAGCGCCAGGGGATCGGCAACCCTCTCCAGACGAACGCCTTCCTCTCCGCTGTGCTCAACCAGCTCACGATCGACCCGGGGCTGAAGGCGCAGCTCGTACCGCTCATCGAGCGCTACCACACCGTCAACCCTGCAAACGCACCGGCACGTACGTTCCCGGTGACGTTGGTGAACGGTGCCGGCAACGCCGGCTACGTGTTCGCGGGCTACGACAAGGGCTCCGTCGAGTTCCCCGTCGAGCCGGCCGACCTGAACACCATCCGTGCCTGGGATGCAGGCTCGCTACCGATCGCCTCTCGTCCGAGTGCCGTGACGATCACCAACATCTCCGGGGTTGCGAGCGTGGCGTCAGCAGCGGCTGCGGGGCTCACCGCCGGCGGCTTCCACGTCACCTCCCAGACGATCGGCGTCGTCCCCGCCTCGCCGACCGAGACCGTCGTCCAGTACCATCCCGGCCAGCTGGCGGAGGGGTACGCTGTGTTCCTGCACCTTGGAGGAGCCGTGGTCATGCAGTCCGCGGCCGGTGTGCCTGCGGGCACCGTCGACGTGCAGGCGGGCTCGACCTTCGCCGTGATCCCCCCCCACCGGGCGTCGACGGCTGGCGGTTCGGGTACCACCGCGACCACCACACCGCGATCGGCCGCCTCCGTCCCAACACCCGGGGGCCAGGCGCCGACCAGCTCCCAGGACCAGCTGACGCCCTACGACCCCCGCCCCTGCTGACAGCTGCACAAGCCGGGACCGTCGGCGGCTCGGGAGGGCCCTTCGACCCTAGAGAGGCCTCGCCGGGCGGTCCCTAACATCGGCCCATGCTCGGCTCCGTCGTGAACCTAAGCCGTCCCGGAACCTACCTGCACTGGTCGGTCTTCACCCTCTCGGTGGCGAACGTCTGGCTGGTCGGCGTCATGGTGGTGATCTTCGGGGCCGCCCTGCTGGTCCGCTTCCCCGGACATGCCGAGGACGCCGGCCCGGCCGCCGCGAACGACAGCGACCCCAAGGTGCTCGACGACCGGAGCGACGGGGCCGCCGGCACGGGCGACCGGACGTGGACTGGGGCCATCCGCCGCGCCGGGCTGCGGGTCCTCCCGCCGGGGAAGCTCCTGCCGGACCGGCAGCCGGCGTACGTGGCCTCGTGGATCTACGTGTTCGGCGTGGCGAGCCTGGCGGCCCTCGGCCTGGCGATCGTGTCGGGGTTCGCCATCGCCCTCGGCGGCGCCGACTGGTGGCACACGAGCCCGGTCGGCCACTTCTTCAACAGCCTGCACCTGTGGTCGGTGGAGCTGTTCATGGCGTTCATGGTGATCCACCTGTGGGGGAAGTTCTGGATGGCCGCGTGGCGGGGCCGCCGGGCGCTCACCTGGATGACCGGCGTAGCCGCGTTCGCGGTGTCGGTCGTCGAAGCCTTCACCGGCTATCTCTCCCAGCAGAACTTCGACTCGCAGTGGATCTCGACCAACGGCAAGGACGCGGTCAACGCGACCGGCCTCGGCGGCGCGTTCAACCTCATGAACTTCGGCCAGATGCTCCTCTGGCACGTCGTCCTGGTCCCCATCGTGCTCGTCGCGATCGTGGGCGCCCACGTGCTGCTGGTGCGCGTGCGAGGCGTGAGCCATCCCCTGCCCGTGCGGCGCCCCCGTGGGCGGTCCGCCCGCCGGGCCGCCGCCGCAGCAGACCGGGCGGACTGGAAGGGCCCCACCCGGGTCTACGACATAGTCAAGGAGGCCACCGCCGCCGCCGGGATCGCCACCGTCCTCGTGATCCTCCTCGCCGCCCTCCTGTCCTCCCCCGACCAGCCGCCGATCACGATCGCGACTTGGGCCCGCGTCGCCCCGGCGGACTTCGTCGCGACGGTCGCCAGCGAGCTGGACGGGACCAGCGAGACGGCCACGTACGGGCCCCCGTACAACACGGCAAGCAATGACGTGCAGCGCATCGGTGTCTCGTGGCAGCGGATCGGCGGCGTACAGGACCCCATAGACCCTGCCCGTAGCTTCGTCCTGCAGCCGCTCGCCAAGCTGGCGCCGAGCGACGCCCGCCTCGCAGCCGCCCTCCGCCGCTACGAGGCCGCCCCCCACTCGACGCAGGTCGCCTGGGCCGCCGCCTACGGCAAGGCCGTGACGAAGGTGACCTTCCGCAACGGGGCGCCGGTCGTCCCCCCGGCATCCGACGGCCCGGTGCCGGCCATGGCCGCCGCCGAGCTGACCCTCGCCCGCAGCGGCGCTCTCGACACCGACCTGCTGGCCAACCGGACCTTCTACGGCACGGACTTCACCAAGCCGCTCCTCTTCCTGGAGGACGGCGCCTACTTCTCGAACGTCGCCCACGCCGAGCACCTGACCGGGAGCCAGTGGGGCGTCACGAACGAGACCGGCAGCTACCCGGGGCAGCCGTGGCTGTGGCTGTACACCTTGTGGTACCAGATGCCCGGGTTCCGGTCGTCGTCCAACGTCGACCTCATCGCCATCTACCTGACGGGCGCCGCCACGCTCCTCCTGCTCGCCGTGCCGTTCGTCCCCGGCATCCGCAACATCCCGGAGATCGTGCCGCTCCACCGGCTCGTCTGGCGCCGCTGGAACGCTCGCAACTCCTCCGCTCCTTCCGGCACCGATCCCATGTCGGGCGACGCAGCGACAGCCGGAAGGGCGCCGAGGCGGTAGCCGTCGCCGGCCGCTGTGATTACTGCAGGCCGGCGTCCGCCAGAACTTCTTCCACCTCGGCCACGGTGCCGGCGTAGAAGGGGCCGAACTCGGCATACCGTGCCGAGGCCTCGTCGAAGCGCATCGTGTAGACGCACTCCTTCAGGTCGTCTGGGTGCACGGCGAAGAGCGTGACACCCCACTCGTAGTCGTCGAGGCCGGTCGACCCGGTCACGAGCTGCAGCACCCGTCCCGCGAACCGCCGGCCCGAGACCCCGTGCTCGGCCATGAGGTCACGACGATCCTCGAAATCCAACTGGTACCAGTTGGCCCCCTCCGAGCGTCGCTTGGACATGGGATAGAAGCACACTGCTCGCTTCCCGGCTGGCGGGAGCTTCGGGTACAGGCGGGGGCCGAGCTTCTGCTTTTCGACCGACGCCCTGGCGTACTCGGAAACCTCGGTGAGCGAGACGTAGGAGTCGGCGACATCGAGGCCGGCCGCCTGCACGCGGGACTGGAAGCGGCGGAGCCGGACCCAGTCCCGACCGAGGACCATGAACCCGGCATCCGCCTTGTGGCCGAGGACCGAGAAGCACACAACCTGCTGCTGCTCGTCCTGGCCGTCCTTGACGGCGGCCACCACGGCCTCGACGTCGGTGTCAGGCCGGACCTTGCAGAACAGGTGCAGGACACCCAGCCCCTCGGACGGCCCCAACGGTTCGCTCATTGGTTGATCTTACGGCGATGGGCCGGCCGCCGGACACGTCTCCGGCGGCCGGCCCGCTGCGCGGACCAGTAGTCCTCTCCACTACCTGCCGGACCAGCCGGTCAGTAGTCCTCCATGCCGCCTCCGGGCATGGCGGGGGCCCTCTCCTCGGGCTTGTCGACGATGACCGCCTCGGTGGTGAGGAACAGCGCGGCGATGGACGCCGCATTCTGCAGTGCCGAGCGGGTGACCTTGGCGGCGTCGATGACGCCGGCCTTGAACAGGTCCTCGTACTCGCCAGTCGCGGCGTTGAGTCCCTCGGCCACGCCGCTCAGGCCACGGACCTTCTCCACGACAACGCCGCCCTCCATGCCGGCGTTCACGGCGATCTGCTTCAGAGGCTCCTCCACGGCGCGAGCCACGATGCGCGCACCGGTGGCCTCGTCGCCTTCGAGCTTCTCGGCCCGGTCGAGGATCGAGCGCTGCGCACGCAGGAGCGCCACGCCTCCGCCGGGGACGACCCCCTCCTCGACCGCGGCCTTGGTGGTGGAAACTGCGTCCTCGATGCGGTGCTTCTTCTCCTTGAGCTCGACCTCGGTGGCCGCGCCGACCTTGATGACAGCGACGCCGCCGGACAGCTTGGCCAGCCGCTCCTGCAGCTTCTCACGGTCGTAGTCGGAGTCGGTGTTGTCGATCTCGGTCTTGATCTGGTTGATCCGACCCTTGATGTCGGCCTCTGTGCCGGCACCTTCGACGACGGTCGTCTCGTCCTTGGTCACGACGACCTTCCGGGCCCGGCCGAGCAGGTCGAGTGTGACGTTCTCCAGCTTGAGGCCGACCTCCTCGGTAACGACCTGACCACCGGTGAGGATGGCCATGTCCTGCAGCATGGCCTTCCGGCGCTCGCCGAAGCCGGGAGCCTTCACGGCTACGCTGCGGAACGTCCCGCGGATCTTGTTGACGACGAGGGTGGCGAGGGCCTCGCCCTCCACGTCCTCGGCAATGATCACCAGCGGGCGGCCGGACTGCATGACCTTCTCGAGCAGGGGCAGCAGGTCACGGACCGCGGTGATCTTCGAGCCGACGAAGAGCAGGTAGGGGTCGTCGAGCGAGGCCTCCATCCGCTCGGTGTCGGTGGCGAAGTAGGGAGAGATGTAGCCCTTGTCGAAGCGCATCCCCTCCACCAGCTCGAGGTCCATGCCGAAGGTCTGGGACTCCTCGACGGTGATGACGCCATCCTTGCCGACCTTGTCGATCGCCTCGGAGATGAGCCCGCCGATCTCGGGGTCGGCAGCGGAGATCGACGCCACCTGGGCGATGTGCTCCTTGGTCTCCGTCTCCTTCGAGATCTCCTTCAGCGAAGCGACGGCGGCTTCTACGGCGGCCTCTATGCCCCGCTTCAGGGACATCGGGTTGGCTCCGGCGGCGACGTTGCGCAGCCCCTCCCGGACCATGGCCCAGGCGAGGACGGTGGCGGTGGTGGTGCCGTCACCGGCGACGTCGTCGGTCTTCTTCGCGACCTCCTTGACGAGCTCTGCCCCGATCTTCTCGTACGGGTCCTCGAGCTCGATCTCCTTGGCGATGGAGACGCCGTCGTTGGTGATCGTGGGCGCGCCCCACTTCTTGTCCAGGACGACGTTGCGGCCCTTGGGGCCGAGGGTGACGCGCACGGCGTCGGCGAGCTGGTTCATGCCGCTCTCGAGAGCGCGGCGAGCGTTCTCGTCGAATGCAATCAGCTTGGGCATCGGTGTGGGCTTCCCTCCGTTGGGCGGTACCGATTAGCACTCTCAGTGTGGGAGTGCTAACAGTTAACCGCCTCCCGGGGCGCTACCGCAACCCATCTGGTGCTCGGAGTGGGAGTTCAGCCCCCGGCCACCGCCGGCACGATCGAAACGGTGGCCCCGGAGGCCACGGGGGTAGCCGGCCCGTCGAGGAAGCGGATGTCCTCGTCGGCGACGAACACGTTGACGAAGCGCCGGATGCGCCCGTCCACGTCGTAGAGGCGCTCGGCGAAGCCGGGGTGAGAAGCGTCGAGCGCGGCGAGGACCTCGGCGACCGTCCCGCCCTCGACGGTCACTTCGGCCGCTCCGCCGGTGAGGTTGCGCAGCTGGGTGGGGATGCGGATGGCGGGCATGTTCACGCCTCGCCGATGGATCCGACAGCGGCCTCGAAGGCGTCGAGGCTGGGAGGCACGGTCACCGTCGGCGCACAGGCGCCGGCAACGGCGTCGATCGTCTTCAAGCCGTTGCCGGTCACGTAGGCGACGACGCTCTCGTCGGGGCGGATCACGCCCTCGGCGGCGAACCGGGCCAGGGTGGCGATCGTCACGCCGCCGGCGGTCTCGGTGAAGATGCCCTCGCTACGGGCCAGGAGCCGGATCCCCTGCAGGATCTCCGCATCGGTGACGGCACCGACAGCGCCACCCGACGCTCGGACCACGTCGAGGGCGTAGCCCCCGTCGGCAGGGTCGCCGATGGCGATGGACTTGGCGATGGTCGCCGGCCGCACCGGCCGGACGGCGCTGGCGCCCTCCGCGAACGCCGTGGCGACGGGAGCGCAGCCCGCCGCCTGCGCGCCGGACACCCGGGTGTGCGGCGCATCGGGGAGCAAGCCCACGTCGTGGAGCTCGGCGAAGCCCCGGGCGATGCGGGTGAGCTGGCTCCCCGAGCCGATGGGCACCACCACGTGGTCGGGTGCCTGCCAGCCGAGCTGCTCCGCCACCTCGAAGGCCAGGGTGCGCGAGCCCTCGGCGTAGTACGTCCGCAGGTTGACGTTCACGAACGCCCAGTCCGGGTGCACTGCGGCGAGCTCGCCGCACAGCCGGTTGACCTCGTCGTAGGTGCCCTCGACCGCCACGACCCGGCCGCCGTAGACGGCGGTCCCGATGATCTTGGCGGGCTCGAGGTCGGCGGGCACGCAGACCACTGACTCCATGCCTGCATGGGCGGCGTGGGCAGCGACCGAGTTGGCAAGGTTGCCTGTGGACGCGCACGCCGCCACTTTGAAACCGAGCTCGCGCGCCCTGGTGAGCGCGACCGAGACGACGCGGTCCTTGAAGGAGCCAGTGGGGTTGAGGGCGTCGTTCTTGATCCAGAGCTCCCCGAGGCCGAGCTCGGCCGCCAGGCGGTCCGCCCGGATCAGGGGCGTCATACCTGCGCCGAGGGAGACGGCTCCGTCCGAGGCGGCCGGCAGCAGGTCGGCGTAGCGCCACAACGTGTTGGGGCCGGCGGCGATGCTCCCGCGGGTGGTGCGGCTGGCGATGGCCGCGTAGTCGTAGACCACCTCGAGCGGTCCGAAGCACCACTCGCAGGCGTGGAGCGCCTCAGCGGGATACTCCCGCGCGCACTCACGGCAACGCAGACCCTGGACGTACGGCATGGAACTGGCCTCCTCATCGAACCGGGCATTGGCACCGTGGGTCACGCGTGACCGGGTTGCCGCGGCGTCTCAGGGCCCGTCCCTCAGCCGCTCTCGATGACTGTCGCACCCATGTTGGCGCATCGCGGCACCGTCCGCAAGGCGACCTTTACCCGAGGTGCCGGGTGAGCTCAGCCTCTCCGGGCGGCCAGGCACCCTGCCACCACCTCCTGCACACAGCCGGCCGGGTCGGCCATGGCGCGGGCAGGCCCAAACCGCTCGACGAGGATCTGCACCTCGGCCGTGATCTCGGGGCGGTCCCCGACAAGGTCGCCGGCGACCACGAGCGCCGGGACTCCGAGCTCACCTGCCAGGCCGATCACACCGCCGACGGCCTTGCCGGCGAACGACTGCTCGTCGAGGGCGCCCTCCCCCGTCACCACCAGGTCTGCGCCGTCGATGCGGTCCACGAGGTCGACCGCCTCGGCGACCACATCGAAGCCGGGGACGAGGGCGGCGCCGATGGCCGCCAACCCCCCGGCGAGGCCGCCGGCGGCACCGCCGCCGGGGATGGCCGAGACATCCACCCCGAAGCGTGCCCGGTAGACCTGCACCAGCCGCTCGAGACGGCGGGCGAGCAGCTCCACCTGGGGCGGGGACGCTCCCTTCTGGGGGGCGAAGAGCCGGGCGGCGTCGACGAAGGGGATGAGCACGTCGCACGCCACGACCAACTCGACGCCCCTCAGGCGGCTGTGCGGCTCGAGCACCCCGACGGCCGCCAGGCCGCCGTCGGTGGTCGCTGAGCCCCCGGCGCCCACCAGCACACGCCGGGCGCCTGCCTTGACAGCCGCGGCGATGAGCTCGCCGGTGCCTGTCGTGTCGGCCGCCACGGCGTCGTTGGCCTCCGCTCCTCCGATGAGCTGGAGCCCCGACACGAGGGCCATCTCGACGACGGCGGTGCGGCCGTCGTCGAGTAGCCGCCACTCGGCCTCCAGCTCCCGGCCGAGCGGGTCGTGAGCCCGGACGAGGCGGGACCGGCCCCCGAGCACGTCGGCGAAGCCTTCACCCCCGTCGGAGACCGGTACCTGGTCGCAGTCCCATCCCGCTCCGGCAGCCGCACGAGCAACGGCCAGGGCGATCTCGGCGGCACTGGCGGTGCCGCGGAACTTGTCGGTGGCGGCGACGACCCTGGGCACCGCCCCATGGTGGCGGACCCGGATGGCGTCACGGGGAGCTGAGCGTGTCGAAGAGCGCGAGCACACCTTGGGGCCCGTCGACGACCACATCGGCCCCGGCCAGCAGCTCCGGCGGCGCCTCCTCGCTCCTGGCGGCGACGGCGAGGGTCGCCAGTCCGGATACGCGCAGCATGGTGAGAGCCTCGAAGGCAGGGAGGTCCCCCCGGTCGTCGCCGACGTAACAGGCCGACTCCATGCCGTCGCACAGCCCGGTGACGACCGTTCCCTTGTCGACCGGCACCGGGGCGCGCAGTTCAATGGAGAGCTTCCCGGGGTGGGTCGCCAGACCGAGCTCGGCGGCGGCCCTGGCGGCGAAGGCCTCCACCCAGCCGAGCGCGCCGGGCGCCTGGCGAGCGTGGAGGGTGACGGCGAGGCCCTTGTCCTCCACCGTGACTCCGGGAGGTGCGCACGCCGCGGCGCGGGCGACGACCTCGGCGACGGCGGCCCGATGTTGCTCCGCCTCGGGATGGGTCACCACGGCCCCGCTGTCGATCCACTCGAGGCCGTAGAGGCCGACGAGGCTCACCGGACCAGTGAGGTCGGCGAGGCGGTCGGCGAGGAAGCGTACGGGTCGGCCCGAGACGACGGCCACCCGCCCGAGGTGGAGGCTGAGCCGCCCGAGGGCGGCCACGGTCCCCGGCAGCGGGACGGCGTCCTCGGGGTCCGGCACGATTGCGGCGAGAGTGCCGTCGAAGTCCGAGAGGAGTGCGGCACTCGCCGCCTCGGGGGGCCACGGCCCGCGGGGGCCGCCTACGACTCCCACTACCGGTGCACCGTGCTCGGCCTGCGACGCGAGGCTCAGGCCTGCGAGGCGAGGCTCTGGCCGACCACGAGAACCAGGTCGGCCTCCTGCCGGTCCACCGAGGGGATCGGCGCGCTGGTCGGCGGAGGGACCGTTGTGACGACCGCTGACGTCGGGAGGCCGACGGTGCGGGCGAGTGCCTTCGCCTCGGCCAGGTACCCGGGGTGGACTATGTATATCGTCGAGGTTGGGTCGACGAGAGTCGTGTTGTCCGGAGGAAGCGTCTGGTAACCCGGCGAGGCATGCAGCTTGGCGCTCCACTGCGCCGAGAGGGTGCCGCTCTGCAGACCGTTCAGCACCTGCAGGCGGATGCTGCTCGGCGGGACCGCTTGCGGCGTAGTCGTGGTCGTGGATGGCAGCGTCGTCGTGGTGGTCCCAGGGCCCGACGCCCCACCGGTGACCGTCGGGGACGTCCGGCGGCCCGGGCCGAGCTGGGTCAGTAGGGCGACAGTGATCGCCACGGCCGCCACCACGATGACAGCGGCCCGCAACGTCCGCGTCCCCTCGTCCGGCCTGCCCGGCCCGGCCCGGCCCGCCTGGAAGCGGCGGCTCATCGGTGCGGGCGGCCGCCCGCCGACCGACCCTCGAAGCGAGCCCGCCGCCGGCGGTCCCGGCCACGCCGCACCCGCCTGACGACCAGCGGGTCGTACTCCTCGGCGTCGTCCGTGTCCGCCAGCACGGCGAGCAGCTGGTAGTAGCGCGTCGGCGATATCCGGAAGCGGGACCGGATGCGGTCCTCCTTCGGCCCGGGCTCCAACCACCAGGACCCCTCGAACTCGAGGATGGCGCGGTCCCGCTCGGAGAGTCCCATCTGGACGAGCCTTGCACCCCTGTAGTGGAGGATCAAGCATCGCACCCCGTCCTGGTAGCGTCCGGGTCCGGCGAAGCGAGGTGTACGCATGGGTGGGACCCCCCAGCCGACAAGGAGCCGATGGGCACCGGTCGCCGGATTCGTGCTGGTGTCGTCGGCCAACCAGATGCTGTGGCTCAACTTCGCGCCGATCACGACGGGCACCGCCGCCCGCTTGGGGGTGTCCTCCGCGACTGTCGGACTGCTCGCCGAGGTGTTCCCTGTCATCTACGTGTTGCTCGCCGTGCCGGCCGGCCTGGCGCTCGACCGCTGGTTCCGCCCGACCCTCGCGCTAGGAGCGCTGCTCACCGCCGCTGGCGCCGCCCTGCGGCTCGCCGGCCACGGCTTCGGGCCCATCCTGGCGGGCCAGCTGGTCGTGGCGCTGGCACAGCCGGCCGTCCTCACCGCCGTTACCGGGATCGCGACGCGCTCACTGCTGCCGGCCGACCGCCCGGTCGGGATCGCCGTCGGGTCAGCAGGGACCTTCCTCGGGTTCGTGCTGGCCTTCGTGTTGGGCCTTGTCTTCGGCGCGACCCACTTGCACCTGCTGCTGGTGGTCAGCGCCGCGTACGCGGTCGCCGGCGCCGCCGTCCTCCTCCCCGCCCTCGGCGCCGCCGCTGGCGGGGACCGCCCCACCCTCGGTGCCAACCGGGCGGCGCTCCACACCGTCTGGAGCGACCCGGTGGTACGGGCGGTGTGCTGGCTGGTGTTCTTCGGGTTCGGGGTCTTCGTGGCCCTGACCACCTGGGTGCAGACGTTGCTGCAGCCGGCCGGGGTCACCGCCCGGACAGCCGACGGCCTGCTGTTAGCGATGGTGGGTGCCGGCATCGTGACGGCCGTCGTCGTCCCGCCCCTGGTGGCGACGCGCGGCCGCCAGGCGCTCGTGCTCGCCGTGGCGGGTGTCGTGACGTGCATGGCCTGCGGTCTGCTCGCTGTCGCCCCCGGAGCCGGGGTGGGCTACGCCTCCCTCGGCCTCACGGGCTTCGTGCTCCTTCCCGCCCTACCGGTCCTGCTGGAGCTCATCGAGGCACGGACCGGCGCCCACGCCGGGGCGGCGACCGCTCTGCTGTGGCTCTCCGGCAACGCCGGAGGCGTCGTGATCGCCCTCGCGGTGCAGGTGGTCGTCGGCGAACCCGCCGGAGCGTTCGCTCTGCTCGCGGCCGTCGCCCTGCTGGCGCTGCCGCTGGCCCGCCGCCTCGGCGACCGTCTGAGCGGCACGGCCGGAGCGCCGGTGACGGCGGAGCAACGGTTCGGCTGAGGGTGCGGGAGCGCCCGGGAGGGTAGAGGGCGGCCATGTCCCTACCACGATTCCTGGCCCGGCCCATGTTCGCCGCCCCCTTCATCGTCGGCGGCATCGAGACCCTCCGGCACCCGGAGCCGAGGGTGAAGAAGGCGGAGAAGGTCGCGCCGGTGATCGCCGGGAAGGTCGGGCTGCCGACCGACACCGAGCTGCTGGTAAAGGTCAACGCAGGCATCCAGGTCGCGTCGGCTGCGCTCCTCGCCATCGGCAGGTTCCGCCGCCTCTCCTCGGCGACGTTGCTGGCGTCGCTGATCCCCACAACGGCGGCGGCCCACCGGTTCTGGGAGGAGGACGACGAGAGGACCGCCGCAACGCAACGTGCCCATTTCCTGAAGAACGTGGCGCTGGCGGGCGGGTTGCTGCACGAGTTGTTCGATCCCGATCCGGCGGCGGTGCGGCGGCGGGCCAGGCGTCTCGTCAAGGCCGAGGCGGCGGCTACCGCAGCCGGCAAGGGTGCCAAGGTGACCGCAGCCGGCACGAGAGCCGAGCTCGTCGGCGCCGAGAGGGGCACCAAGGCTGCCGGCGCCCTCAGCCACCTCGGGAGCCGGGTCCGGCGAGGCGCCTGAAGGCGCCGGCGTGCGAGCGTGGCATGTCGACCGGCCCGGTGACGTCCACGACCGGCTGCTCCACCTCGTCGAACGCCCCCTACCCCAACCCGCCGCTGGCCAGGTACGCCTACGTGTGCTCGCCTGCGGCGTATGCCGCACAGACGTTCACATCGTCGAGGGTGACCTGCCGCCTCGCCGACCGGTGATCGTGCCCGGCCACGAGGTTGTCGGGCGCGTCGACGCCCTCGGCCCGGGCTGCACCTTGCTGTCAGCGGGTGACCGTGTCGGGGCGGCATGGCTCGCTCACACCTGCGGCTCGTGCGCTTACTGCCTCCGGGGAGCTGAGAACCTGTGCGCCGGCGCCCGGTTCACCGGTTGGGACATCGACGGCGGTTACGCGGAGTACCTCGTGGCGGAGGAAGCCTTTCTCTACCGCCTCCCCGACGGCATCGACGATGTCCATGCCGCTCCGCTGCTGTGCGCCGGGATCATCGGGTACCGGGCGCTACGGCGCGCCGAGCTACCGCCCCGAGGCCGCCTCGGCCTCTACGGCTTCGGGGGCTCCGCCCACCTGACCGCCCAGGTGGCCCGCGCCGAAGGCGCCCGGCTGCACGTGCTGACGCGTGGCCGGTCCGCCCAGGAGCTCGCCCGGCAGCTCGGCGCCGCCTCGGTCGGGGACGCTTACGACCGGCCGCCCGAGCCGCTGGACGCGGCGATCCTCTTCGCACCGGTCGGCGACCTCGTGCCGGTCGCCCTTGCCGCCCTCGACCGGGGGGGCACCGTCGTCGTGGCCGGCATCCACCTCACCGACATCCCGAGCCTCCGCTACGAGGACCATCTCTTCGAGGAGCGGACGCTGCGCAGCGTCACGGCCAACACCCGCGACGACGGCCGGGCGTTCCTGGCAGCGGCGGACCGGGCGGGGGTCGTGGCGACCGTGGAGCCCTATCCGTTCGAGGCCGCGGACCAGGCTCTGATCGACTTGAAGGACGGCCGGTTCCGAGGAGCGGCGGTCCTGCTGATGGATTGAGCAAGAGTCCTCGCCGCCAGGCACGGACCTCGGCGACGAGACCGGCCCGGTGCGGGCTCGGCCGGAGCGCCTCTCCGAGGTGTTCTCGAGGTCCCACTCGCCCCCGACGCCTGGCACTCCCACGTCAGCAAGGGTTGCCGCGCGGGTCTCGAGCAGGGAGCGGACCAGATCGGCCATCCCTGCATCATGCCCGGCAGTTACTGTCCAGCTGTTCCATCTGTCCATGCCCTGGTCCCCCAACTACGCTGGCCGGGCGAAGTGTGAGCCTTCGTGTCGGCGTGGCCCGAGCAACGCAGCCGCCACGGCTTCCCGCATCCTCGCCCGGAAGGTTCGCCCGAGTAGCTCAGCGGTAGAGCAGGCGCCTTGTAAGCGTCAGGTCGTCGGTTCGAACCCGACCTCGGGCTCGCCTGACCAGCACTTTTGCAGGTTCTGGGCTGGCCGCCGGGAGCTTGGTCTCGATTCTGGTCTCAGTTTGCACACGGCCACGGCCTCAGGACCCCGGTTGGACACGTCCGAAGAGGGCAACGGAGGAGCCACCAGAACTACCGGAGGTCCGGCGCTGCTCATCGCACCGTGCAGGGCTTAAGGGCGGCACCCCACCGAGGCGATGCCTTGTGTTCGAAAGCGGGCAGCTTGATTGCCCGACAGGAGGAGCGCGAGCCGGTCGTGGCGGACGGCCGCGGCTCCGGTGCCCCGTCCAGTCCCCGGACTCAGCCTCCCTGGCCGGGCGGCGGCAAGTGCACGGCCGGGTCAGGGGCGGTCCGCCAACTCCGTCCGAAGATCCAAGCCCGGTACGTGGCGGAACACGCCGTCGTGGGCAACCAGCGGCAGCCGGTAGCGCAGCGCCGCTGCGGCGATCCACAGGTCGTTGGCGTGGTGGTCGTCCGCCAGGGCATGACCGATGCGGCGGCAGGCAACCCGGACCCTGGCCACCTCCCACGCCAGCTCGTCGTCCACCGGCGCGACCCTGGCTCGCGCCAGGCGACGCTCCAGGGCGTCTTGGCGGCTCGGCCCCCAATCGGCCAGGAGGGCTCCATAGCGCAGCTCGGCGACGGTCTGGGCGGCCAGGACGATGACCCGACCGACGAGGTGAGAGGCGTAGAGGTCGACGAGGGGGGCATTGCGCCGCGTCAGGGACGCCCCGAAGACATTGGTGTCCACGACGACCGCTTGCCAGCCCGGGATCAACCTCCGATGGCCGCCAGGAACGAGTCGGCTTCTTGGGCCGTGAGCTCTTCGATCACCAGCTCGTCGGTCGAGGCGAGGGGCTCGGCGCCGGCCACCAGTCCATCCAGGTCGTGGTGGCGGTGGAACTCGTCGGGACCGAGAGAGTCTCCGCCGTGGGGTACGGCTGCGTCGGTCGTGGTGGCCTCCTCTCGTTACTCGCACGCTACCGCTCGCTACACCACACCCACGGCTGAAGGCCGACACCCGTGCGCCAGAGTGGGCTCAGTCTTGGTCTCAGTTCGCCCACGACCACGAGGGTCGCCGATCACCAAGAAGCCCTGGTGGGCTCGCCTGAGATGACATGAATAGATGTCTGTGAACCTGGTCCGCACATCTTGTAAGCGTCAGGTCGTCGGTTCGAACCCGACCTCGGGCTCGCTTCGCTTCGCTCGGGCACAGTCGACCCCTCTACGTGTCGGGGTCATCCTCGAGCAGGTGATGGAGTACGGAGCTGGGATCGTCGAGGTAGCGCCTCCACAGCTGGACGGCTGGGACCTCTTCCCAGGTGAGGTCCTGGGCTCCTGCGCTGTCGAGGTGCACGATGGCGGCGCCCGGGAAGGCCATCAGCATCGGCGAGTGGGTGGCCACGATGAACTGGGAGCCCTGACAACAGCTTTCGTGCATGAGGCGCAGCAGGGCAGCTGGCCCTGGGCGGACAGCGCCGCTTCGGGCTCGTCGAGGATGTAGAGGCCCCGGCCGCTGAAGCGGGAAAGGGCGAGGTCCAAGAACGACTCGCCGTGGGACTCGGCGTGGAGGTCTCCGAAGGTGGGGGCGAGCCCATTGTCGCTGGCGATGTGGCTCGCCATGCCGTAGAAGGTCTCGGCACGCAAGAACCATCCCCAACGGGGATGCTCCTGCCACATGGGCCTGATGTGGTCGCAGAGGGTGCTGTGAGTGGCGAACGTCTCGAAGAGAAGGTTCCTGCTACCGCCTTCGGCGTTGAACCCGGCAAGGACGGCGAGGGCTTCGACGACCGTCGACTTTCCTGAGCCGTTGTCTCCTACGAGGAAGGTCACCTGACGGAACCGGATCCTGTGCAGACGCCGGACAGCCGGCAAGTCGAAGGGGTAGCCGTTGCGGGGAGCGTCCGGCGCCATCTCGACCCGCCGGAGGAAGACTCCCCGGTCCCGGCGAAGGGTGCCGGAGCGGGAACCGCCACCTGTCCGCCGGGCAGGCGCCATGGCCGGAACCCTATGCCCACCACTGACGCACAGCGACTGGACCGCTAGTCCGTGACTCGGCCGGGAGCGAGGTCGTGTCCCGTCGGGGTGGGATGGGCTGAGCACTCCCAGGCGCCAGACCGCACGCGAGCGACGCCAGCGAGAACAGCGCCACGCCTGGCTGCGCCGGCGTGACATCCCTCGTGCCGGCGCCCGGCCGGAGGAACGTCGCTGCCGATGTCGGCTGCGGCCACGCCCCAACCCGATGACTGAACCCTTCGGTACATACCGGAAGGACGGCTGGCCCCGTAGCGTTGTTCGGGCAGTTGTCTGCGATTATCGCGGTCAACTGCCCAAACAACGCTACGGCGACGGCGCCATGCCGGCCCTGCCGGTTCCTCTGGATCTTCCGTCCTCCCGGCTCCTCCGACCCCTTCCGGGGCTGTCAAGGGGCTGAGCGGCTGCTGTCGGGTGGAAGTTGGGGCCTGGACGGCGGGTCCTGGGTCAGCCGGCTGTCGGCGGCCCTGGTGGGTGCGCGCGGCTGACGCTCGAGAGGATCTGCTCCGCCAGCTCGCGGACCGGTACGTTGCTGCGCTGCGACGCGCGGCGCAGGATGTCAAATGCCTCGTCAGCGCTACAGCCAGAACGGCACATGATGACGCCCTTCGCCTGCTCGATGACCGGCTGGCTCGCCAGCCGCGCCTCGAGGCGGGCGACGACCGAGTCGTGCAGCAGCTCACGCTGTGTCCGTCCCCGGGACCAACGTTGCCTGCTGTCGAGCACCGCCTCGAGCGAGCGGGCGACGGCCGCCATGTTGGTCTCGGCGGTGCGCTTGCTGGCCTCCAGCCGGAGATGCAGATCCTGTCGCATGTTCATCTTCTCCCCACCGAGAGGCCAGGGCGACGCCTGAAAGTTGCTCGAGCTCGACCCGACAGCCTTCTCGCAGCGCCCGCCCGGTGGGGGTAGCATCGCGCACTCGCCGAGCGCCGCGTCATCGGAAGGAACCGCCTTGGCAGATCAGCCGCCCCGGGGCATCGTCGGTGCAGTGGCGTCCGCCGGAGGGGTGGAGGCGTTGCGCAGCTTCGTGAAGGCGCTGCCGCCCGACCTGGACCTCGGGGTCCTCGTCGTGCTGCACATCCCCCCGCGAGCCCGAGCGTGCTGCCGAGCATCCTCGGGCGGGCAGGTGCCCTGCCCGCCCACCACGCCGAGGACGGTGAGACGATCCGCGCCGGTGTCGTCGTCGTTGCGCCCCCCGACCACCACCTGGTCGTCGAGGGGACAACGCTGCGGTTGGACGTCGGACCCCGGGAGAACGGCCACCGCCCTTCTGCCGACATGCTGCTGCGCAGCCTGGCGCGCTCGTGGGCCCGCC
>JAJZJY010000101.1:296-9947 GCA_021809885.1 Actinomycetes bacterium | reverse complement strand
GCGACGAGTGGGCCAGGGGGCGCCGTGACGAGCTCGTCGGCGAGCTGCGGGCCACCCCTGGCCTCGCCCGCTTCTGCCGCCGGACCGAGGACCACCGCCTGCGCGTCGACAAGGCCGCGATCGCCAAAGATGCCCACTTCGACGGCAAGTGGCTCATCGCAACCTCGGACGACACACTTACCCCGACCGATCTCGCCAAGGCCTACAAGCATCTCTACCAGGTAGAACACGGGTGGAGGGACATGAAGGGGGCACTTCGGCTCCGACCGGTGTTCCACCACCGCGAGGACCGCATCCGATCCCACATCCAGCTCTGCTGGCTCGGACTGCTCCTCATCCGGGTCATCGAGAACGCGACGGGCAATACCTGGCGCAACGTCAGAAACGAGCTCGACCGCATGCACCTCGTTACCCTCGGGACCAGCGACGGTCGCATCGCCAAGCGCTCGGTGACCACCAAAGCCCAGCAGAAGATCCTCGCCGCTCTCGAGATACGTGAGCCAGCCCAGATCCTCGACTACGAGCTCCCCACCGCGGCCGAGTAGTCCCAGGTCACAGCCTCGCGTAATAACGCGACCTCTCTGGCCTGTCGCGACCATTCCACCTGCTCAGGCCCCATTTCTGGCCCACACCTGTGCCCACTATCTCAGTAAGTCCGGTCCGACCGCGGCTGCCCTCGTAGTCAGGCTCCGTGAGATTGTCTGACCGGCGCATATCCTGCCCCCGAGCGTCAGCTACACCACAGGCCGGACTTACGAAGTTCGTAGGCACTTTCGGGGGTTGTCTGAGGCGCTACCTGCGCCACCATCTCGCACTTGCCGGCTTCCCTGAACTCACTTCAGCCCGGTTGCCGGTCTCGGTCGGTCGGCTATGGCCGGTGACCGGCGATACGCCTGACGGCACGGGCGACGAGCCCCGTGTTGGTGTGGTCCAGGCCGCCGTCGCCGACAGCAATGATCTCGTCGACGACGCCTGGGCGAAGAAGGCTGCAGCGGAACTCACGACGGACTGAGGATGTAAACATCGAGATGGGCAATAGTCAAAACCTGTGGATTGGCCGGGCGGCGTGCAGACAGCGGGGCCGGCAACACCACTCTCGTGTGTCAAGGAATGATTCGGCCTCACCCCTCAGCGGGTCGCCGCCCTAGATCTACTTTGAGGTTGAAACAATTGACGGCGTGGCACGTTTCTAAGCGGCAGCTCCGAGGCGCGCGTGGTTCACGTAGTCCCGAACCGCCGAGTCGATGGTCCGTAGTGCGGCTCGTTGTTCCACTGGCGCCGGTGGTCGATCCGCTTCAAGGAGGGGTCCGACGAGGCACCGATGGAGTTTCGTGTCGGTAGGTGTCAACCTTTCTGAGACGGATTTCTCACTGATTTGATGGGTCGGCGGGTTCCTCCTTCGGTTGGTTGATCCACGGAGGTTGTCCCGGTCTCCGTAGAATTTGAGTGGCGGTCCTCCGCCTCGGCCCTGTCATGAGGCAGGCTCGGGGTTGACCACCAACCACACGAAACGGAGGACCACCGACCATGCAAGCGTTGCACACCACGAAGAAGGCCGCGCCCGAAAAGAGCGTGACAGAGAAGAAGAAACCCAGGCTCACGATTCTGCCCGGCGTCGGCCTCGTCGACCTGGACCACCCAAAGCTCACCGGCACCCTCGCCGAACGTCTCGCCGGCAAGGTGGGCGACGAGTTGCTGCTTTTCACCACCCATATGCGCGAGGGCCTGCTCGCCGCCTCGGTGGCCATCGGCCTCGAGGTGATGGGCGAGCTGATGGAGGCCGAGGTCACCGAGCTGGCCGGACCGAAAGCCAAGCACAACAAGGCGGATCGCACCGCCTATCGCCACGGGAGTGAGGACGGTGCCGTCGTGCTCGGCGGGCCAAGATCCCGCTCCGGCGTCCCCGGGTACGGGCCGTCGAGGACACCGAGCTCCACCTCGAATCCTACGACGCCTTCGCGAAGATCGACCTGCTGAGCGAGCACACCGTTGCCGCCATGCTGGCCGGTCTCTCCACCCGCAGCTACTCAGCCGGGCTGGAGCCTGTCGGTAAGACCGTGGAAGCCGAGGCCCGCTCCACGTCCTCATCGGTGGTGTCCCGGCGCTTTGTGACCGCGACGGCCGCTCGTCTTTCCGAGTTCCGCTCCCGGGACCTCTCGGCTCACCGGTTCCTCGTCGTCTTCGCGGACGGCTTCGACTTCGCGGGCCACACGATGGTGGGCGCGCTCGGGGTGAGCGCCGATGGCGTCAAGATCCCCCTCGGGGTGGTGGAGGGCTCGACCGAGAACTCGACCGTGGTCCGGGGCCTCATGACCGGGATCGGGGACCGGGGCCTTGACGCCACAGGCGGCGTCTTGTTCGTGCTCGACGGCGGCAAGGCGCTGCACCGGGCCGTAAAGGACGTCTTCGGCGCGAACGCGGTCATCCAGCGCTGCCGGCTGCACAAGGAACGGAACGTCGCCGACTACCTGCCCGAGGCCGAGCGGGCCTTCGTGCTCCAGAAGATGCGCCGGGCCTGGAAGAACCCCGACCCGAAGGAGGCGCTCCGAGATCTCCGCTCGCTCGCGACCCAGCTCGAGCAGGTGAACCCCGACGCGGCCGGCAGCCTGTGGGAGGGACTTGAGGACATGTTCACCGTCACGCGCTTAAAGGTGACCGGCACGCTGCTCAAATCGGTGGCCACGACGAATCCCGTCGAATCTGCGGTGGAGATCGTTCGCCACCACGCCCGCAACGTGAAGCGCTGGCGTGACGGCGACATGCGACTTCGATGGGCCGCAGCCGACATGGACCAAGCAGCTCACCAGTACCGGCGGGTGAAGGGTTATCGCCAGCATCCCCAGCTTGCTGCTGCGCTTCTGGCCGCCACAGCCGAGCAGGACGGCACCGCCACTGTCACCGAGGCGGTGCCGGTATGAACACCGTGCGCGACGGCTACGCGACGGCTAGCTGTGGGTACTGCGGGGAAGCGCTCACCGGCCGCGGCGACCAGCAGTGGTGCTCGACGCGGTGTCGTCAGAGGGCGTGGAGACAGAACGGCGCCGCTCCCGTGACACCGGTCGTGGTGGCCAAGTCCGACACGGTCTACGAGTGTCCGAGCTGCGAGGCTCGCTACCTCGAGCAGAGATGCCCGGATTGCAATACCTGGTGCCGGCGCCTTGGGGCCGGCGGACCATGTCCACACTGCAATGATCTCGTCGTGATCTCGGACTTTCTCGACGCCAACCAACTCGTCAGCCAGCCCCCCTCTCGGCAACGAGCCGGACGATGAGTGTTACAGCCTGAGCCTATGATCACCTTGGAGGTCGCCACCAAGTTCCACGACCAGCGGGACATCCTCCACACCCACTCCATACCTTTCTATTCGAAACAACCCAGGAGGTGCAGTATGAAGACAACGCCTTGTCCGTGGCCCGCCCGACACGGCAGGCGTCGATCCCGAAGCCACGCGACTGCGCGTACTCCCGGAACGCAACGTTGATGCGTGGGCTGATCGCGTCCGCCTCGTCGACGATCGGCGACATGTTGTCTGGGATGCGGATCTTGAACACACCCGAGTCGCGGTTTCCGCTGGCGCGGACGTTTGTGACGGGTGAAAGCTGTGGGGGGGCCGCCTGGCGACGTCGATCTCTCCTTGGTGCGCTCGAACCCGAACCCTAGTCGGACGCGGGAGCCTCGGGAGCATCGAACTGTTGCCATAGAGCACGGAGGTCAGATTCCACAACACGAGGCTCCTCCGGGCGGTCCCGCCGATCGACGTCGACCAACCGAGCCTGAAGGGAGCACCCATGGACACGCTCGTCGACCGCTCCTGCGGTCTCGACGTTCACAAGGACACCGTCGTCGCCTGCGTGCGCACGCCGGGGGAAGGAGGAACACGTCACCAGGAGGTGCGCACCTTCGGTACGACCACCGTATCGCTGCTGAGGCTGCGGGACTGGCTGGTCGAACAGCGGGTCAGCCTCGTCGGCATGGAGTCGACCGGCGTCTACTGGAAGCCCGTCTACTACGTGCTCGAGGACGCTGTCGAGTGCTGGCTGCTAAACGCCCGGCACTTGCGCAACGTACCGGGGCGCAAGACCGATGTGGCCGATTCCGCGTGGATCTGCCAGCTCGTCGAGCACGGCTTGGTCCGCCCGAGCTTCGTGCCCCCAAAGCCGATCCGTGAGCTGCGCAACTTGACGCGCTACCGCAAGGCCCAGATCGACGAGCGCTCCCGTGAGGCTCAACGCCTCGACAAGGTGCTCCAAGACGCAGGGGTGAAGCTCTCAAGCGTCGCGAGCGACATCCAGGGCAAGTCCGCCCGGGCGATGCTCGAGGCCCTCGTCGAAGGCGAACGAGACCCCCAGATCCTTGCCGAGATGGCACTTGGCCGCATGCGCAAGAAGGTCCCCGAGCTGGAAGAGGCCCTCGTCGGACGCTTCGGAGCCCACCACGCGCTCTTGGTCCGCACGATCCTCGCGAAGGTGGACTTCCTCGACAAGGCGATAAACGACCTCTCGGCCGAGATCGACAAGGTGATCGCCCCTTTCGGCGCTGAGGTGGAGCTGCTCGACACCATCACAGGAGTCGACCGGCGCACCGCCGAGGGGCTCATCGCAGAGATCGGGGTCGACATGAGCCGCTTCCCGAGCTCGGGCCATCTCGCATCCTGGGCGGGGATGTGCCCGGGGAACCACGAGTCGGCCGGCAAACGGAAGTCCGGCAGGGCCCGCAAGGGACCGAAGTGGCTCGGGGTGCATCTCGCCGAGGCGGCTTCAGCTGCAGGGCGATCGAAGGGCACCTACCTCGGCGCCCAGCACCACCGCCTGACAGGACGGATCGGCTATGCGAAGGCAAACAAGGCCGTCGGACACTCGATTCTCGTCGCGGCTTGGCACATCTTGTCCAACAGCGTGCCCTACGAGGATCTCGGTGAGGCCTGGTTCGTAAAGCGCCGCCCCGAGGCACACGCCCGACGGCTCGCCAAGCAGATCGAGGCTCTCGGCTACAACGTCGAGATCACCCCTGCCGTAGCCGCCTGAACCATTCTGTTCTGGCCAAACGATTCTCGGGACTTCGCCCCGAGTCGCTAGCGCGCGCCCAAATCGGCGCGAACTACCAGAGCTTTCAGGTCAGAAGAAGGCCCATGCGGCCTCGCAGCCCTCGATCACCGCCTCGGTCGTCTGGCGGTAGCTGAGCCACACGAACATGTGGCGGCTGTAGCAGGCGGTGAAGATGAGGGCGTGGGTGACCCGCCGGCGGCCGGTGGAAGGGTCGGGGACGAGGCCCATCCGCCCGAAGTCGACCTGCAGTTCGACGCCGGGCTCGCCGTCGTCGACGCGCACGGTCTCCCGGCGCCTCCCGAAGCCGCAGCACTCGCTGGCGAAGCGGTGCAGGGTGAGGTAGGGGACGACCACGCCGCGGCGGGCGAGGAGCGTGTGCACCTTGGTGAGGCGGAGGTTCTCCTTGTCGGTCGAGCCAGTCGCGGATCAGCTGCTCGTGCGGCTCGAGCGCCGCCCAGGCCGCTCCGTGGCCCTCTGTCCTGACCGGGCGGACCGCCTGACAGACTAGCCCCACGAGCTCGTCGGTCAGCTGCTCGGGGCCGTCCTCAGCCCGCAGGCCGAACTCGAGCGCCCCCTCCACGTAGCGGCGGACGGTCTTGGGGTCGAGCCGAGCCATGCGCGCGATCGCGCGGTAGCCCTTGCCCGACAGCCACAATCTCAGCACTTCTCGCACCTCGTGCACCGGAACCTCTCTGAACGACATACCCGCACCTCCACACTCGATCGAGCGATGGTGCGGGAGTACCACGCCCGACCGGCGTGGCCGTGGTCGTCACGGGTGGTCCCATGACTGGCAAGGGGTGGTCCCATGCCCGTGGCAAGAACTGCCTTCAGGTGGTCCCGTGCTGGTGGCAATCGACACCACAGCTGTTGTCGAGCGGGTTGTAGTCATAGAGCATCCCGTTAGTCATATCCTGCGCAATAGAGCCGGCCAACGCGCGCATCCCACACCGGTGACTAACCAACGTCAGCGCGGCCTTGACAGACTACTCTCGGCTCCCAGTATTGCATCAGTAGTCCCACCAGCGTCTGTAGTCAGTAGGTCGGTCGTGCGGCCATGGGCCTCTAATGCTACATGTAGGAAACGACTCCCTGCGACGGGGTGAGGAAGGGCTTTCGGCGGTCGTTGGTGCATGATAACAAAGGCTTGCAGCATTCCAAAGGAGGACCGTCAGCGCGCTGTTAGCTGGTGACTCTGCGGGCTCCACCACCGGTCGTCGGCCGTTTAGTCACTGTCCACCAACGACGCACTCACAAGATGTTGCTCTTGGCGTCCTAGCTTCTCGATCTCGAGCGTCATCACGTCCCCATTTGCGAGATACGGGAACCTCCCGGAGAGCGCGACGCCTTGAGGGGTACCCGTGTTGATGAGATCACCGGGGTCGAGAACGAGGAACTGGGACAGCTGCCAAACGAGCTCGAACACCGGAAAGATCATGTCCGCCGTTGTCGAGTCTTGCCGCGCTTCCCCATTTACCCAGGAGCGCAGCCGCAGGTTTTGCGGATCGGGGACTTCGCTAGCCGGCACGAGCCATGGCCCAAGGGGATTGAACGTCTCGCAGCACTTTCCCTTCGACCATTGACCCCCTGACTTCTGAAGCTGCCAGTTCCGCTCAGAAATATCGTTCGAGACGCAGTATCCTGCAATCCGAAGCGCTGCGGCGGACGGGGATGACAGGTAACGACACCGACGACCGATCACCACCCCAAGCTCGACCTCCCAGTCCGTTGTGCTGCTGCCCAACGGAACGGCTACATCGTCAAACGGGCCTACGACTGTGTTCGGATGCTTGAAAAACATGATTGGTGCTTCCGGCGGACTCGTTCCCGATTCCGTAGCGTGAGCCGCGTAGTTCTGGCCGATACATATCACGGCGCTCGGCCGAGCGATTGGAGCGCCAATCCGCCTGCCGTCGACAGAAAGCGCTTGCAGCCTCCCTTGACCGAGAGCTTCGCGGACCTGGTCGATGCCATCGCCCTCGAAGAACGAACCGTCGAAGTCCCGACCTCGCAGGAACGGGGCGAGATCGTAGACCTGGCCTGCGTCGTCGATGACCGCCGGAGACTCCTGTCCTTGCTCGCCAAGCCGCAGCAGCCTCATCGCTCGAAGTCCGTCCCGGTCGGACAAAGCAATGCTTTTACGACCTGCACGCTACCCGCCTTGAGCTCGTAGAACAATCGTACGCCCTCACTCAGTGGATACTGGTCGGCCCAGTCAACGGCGACCTGCGTCGCGATCTCGATTGCCTCTGCGAACTCGCGCGGCGAATATGCGAACGAGCCCACGACACGCTTCTCGAAGCGCACCAGGTCACGTGCGTCGAACCTCGGGTCGGGCTCATTTAGGCCGACCCAGACAGCTGTCCCTCCCGGTCCCAACTGCGTGAGCGAAGCCTCACGGGTCGCCGCAGTTCCTACGGCGTCGACAGTCACGTCGAACTCCCCCTCGAGCGCCTCGACAACATGGTCGGCGCCCAGTCGCTCCGCCATGCTCCGCCGTTCCGAAGAGATATCGCTGATTGCGACGGACGCCCTGAACTGCTTGGCTACTAGCAACGTCGCCATACCTATAGCTCCGGCGCCCAAGATGCCGATGGTGCTCCTACTCCGCCCACCACCGAGGTTCCACGCGTGAAGCGCGTTCGCGAGAGGTTCTACCAGTGCACCTGCAGTGACCGGCAGGCCGACCGGCAATTCGAACACGGCAGAATGCGGAACGGCAACCTGCTCGGCGAACGCCCCCGCTCGATGGATGCCGATGATTGCTCGTCGCCGGCAGACCTCGGGCCGTCCACTCGAGCAGAGGTCGCATGACCCGCAGCTGAGAATTGGGTTGATGGCGACGGCGCGGCCGTCGGGATCGAAGCCAGAGAACTCGTGGCCCATAACCAGCGGAGGCTTTCGAAAGCCGGCGTCATCGATCCCGTGAAGCTCGCTCCCGCAGATGCCACAAGCGGCGACGTCGATGATCACCTCCCCCTTGCTCGCAACCGGGGGCTCGACATCCAGGATCTCCATGATGCCAGGTCGAGTGAACACCATCGCCTGCATGTGTCATCCTCCAGATGAGTTCGGCCAAAGACTGGCGTCCTCAGACGTTCCAGCAACGCCGATCGCACGGCGCGTCCGCTGTCTGCCGCATCACTGCTCCGGGAGGCGGCTCTCGAATGACTCTAGCAACTGTCGCTGGAGCCTGCATCCGGCCTGGTAACCCACGCGCCCCCGAGCACGCCGTCGTTACGCGGGAAAGGCACCTCTAACACGTCCGTCTCGGCGATGCTCGGAGGGCCTTGGCCGTGTCGGTCGTCGTGATTCGAACGTTTCAGCCTGGCTCCCGCCGCGGCTCGGCCCTCGACTCCCTTCAACGCGCTTATTGCCCTGACGGATCCGAGGACGAGCCGCCTGAGCTGCCCTGTTCAAGGCGGATAACACGCTGGACGTCGCCGTCGGTTGCACCCGTCGCTCTCCGACCTCGCTGCGGTGCCCACTTCTGTTAGAGGCTCAGCTGATAGGCACTACGGCGAGTAACCAGCGGTCCCGCCTATCTGCTGAGCCTCTGAGGCGAGTGGTCGGGGACGCCAACGCTAGACCAACCGATGGATGCCAGCCGTGAATGTCTTTTCACTGGCTTCCTCGGACTTGTTACCCCCCAAGTAACCGCGATTCACTAAAAAAGGCGGAACCAGATTCACTGTCTATGCTAGGTTTCCGCGGTCCTAGGAGCCTGAGCCAGTGGTCACCACTGATCACCTTACGGGCCAGATCACTTGGTGGTGCCGATACATCAAGGGGGCCAAGGAAGGGTCTTCACCTCAGCCGTGATACGAGACGGACTCTCTGCAAGGCTACGGCGAAGCGCCTCGTCGCCGTCGGCGCTTTCGACAGCGCTCGCAGCCGCGGTGCCCGATGGCATCTGCTCAGAGACGGCGGACCGTCTGGCAGTCGCGCATGACGCGTCACACTTCCTCCTCACGCCTAAAGCGGTCGTCACGCCCACCCGTACCGAACAGGTTGCCGCTTTGATGCGCGCTTGCCAGCAGGTCGGTGTGGGTCTGACGTTCCGCTCTGGCGGCACCAGCCTGAGCGGCCAGGCGGTCACCGAAGGCGTCCTCGTCGACACGCGGCGACACTTCGGGCGGATCGAAGTCCTGAACGACGGTGCCCGTGTCAGAGTCGGGCCTGGCGCGACCCTCCGCCAGGTGAACGCGCGCCTCGCGCCCCATAGCCGCAAGCTCGGTCCAGATCCGGCAAGCGAGTCCGCTTGCACTATCGGCGGGGTCGTGGCCAACAACTCGAGCGGCATGGCCTGTGGCACGAAGTTCAACAGCTATCGGACGCTCGACTCGATGATTTTCGTTCTCCCGAGTGGCACCACCATCGACACGGGCCAACCTGACGCCGCGGAGCGGCTACGCGTGGGCGAGCCCGATCTCTATACCGGGCTCATCACCCTAAGGGACCGGATCTGCGGCGATCCTTCCTCCCTTGCTGCGATCCGGCGCCAGTACTCGATCAAGAACACGATGGGATACGGCCTCAACGCCTTTGTCGACTATCGCGAGCCGGTGGACATCCTTCCTCACCTGATCATCGGCAGCGAAGGCAC
>JAJZJY010000101.1:0-286 GCA_021809885.1 Actinomycetes bacterium | reverse complement strand
CCCTCGCCTTTGTCGCCGAGGTCACCTTTCACACCATCTCGCTACCAAGTCACGCAGCTACGGCACTGCTCGTCTTCGACGACCTCCCAACAGCGATGGGGCACCTGCCCGAGCTTGCAGAAGACCAGCCAGCCACCGTCGAGCTGCTCGACGCGGCCTCGTTGCACATAGCCCAGAGGACCTTGCGGGGGTCATCCCCGCTTCATGATCTCAAGATCGGCTCCCACGCGGCCTTCCTCGTCGAGTACCAGGACGACTCGGAGATCTCCCTCAACGCCCGCGTGGC
>JAJZJY010000100.1 GCA_021809885.1 Actinomycetes bacterium | reverse complement strand
CACGGCCCGACGAGGCGGACAGCCGAGGCCGCGATGCGCAGGGCGGTCAGCTCCTCCTCGGAGAGGCCGGGGTCGGGCAGCTCGTAGCGCTCCCGGGGGATGCGGTAGCCGTTGGGCTCCTCGGCGCGGTCGGGATCGAGTGCCACGATCTCGAGCGGGAGGCCCATCTGGCGCAGCGTGTCCTTGTCCCGCTCGAAGTTCCTGCGGAAGGCGTCGTCGTCGGCCGCGTACCCCCCGACCCGGGTGCGCAGCTCGGCACGCGTCAGCGGGCGCTCGGCCTCGAGGAGGGCGGCCACCAGGTTGACGAGGCGCTCCAGACGGTCCACGACGCCGGCAAGCGTACCGGCGTCGCCCGGCGCCGATGCCCGGACCAGGCGGGCCGGGCGGGGCGGCGGGTGCCGGGGCAAGACCTGCCGGTGAGGGCGGCGCTCACAACGAGGCGATGAGCCGCTCGACGCGTTCGTCCTTGTACTTGAACGGATCCTTGCACAACACGGTGCGCTGGGCCTGGTCGTTGAGCTTCAGGTGGACCCAGTCGACGGTGAAGTCCCGGCGGCGCTCCTTGGCCCGGCGGATGAACTCGCCACGCAGGCGCGCACGGGTGGTCTGCGGCGGCTCGTCGACGGCGCGGTCGATCTCCTCGTCGGTGCAGGTTCGCTCGACCATCCCCCGCTTCTGCATCCGGTAGAACAGGCCACGCTCGCGGCTCACGTCGTGGTACTGCAGGTCCAGGAGCGCCACCCTGGGGTGGGTGAGGGCCAGCCCCTCCCGCTCCCGGTAGCGCTCGATCAGCCGGTGCTTGATCACCCAGTCGCACTCCCGGTCGAGGGACCAGGGGTCCTTCTCCAGCCCCTCCAGGCAGTGCTCCCACATCGCCAGCGCCTTGTCCTCCAAGGGAGAAAGGCCGCGGCTCTCCTGGTATCGCTTGGCGCGTGCCAGGTACTCCTGTTGGATGTCGAGGGCGCTCGCCTCGCGGCCGTTGGCGAGGCGGACGCGGCGGCGGCACGTCGTGTCGTGGCTGATCTCCCGGATGGCCCGGATCGGGTTCTCGAGGGTCATGTCCCGCAGGACCACCGACGGGTCCTCCAACATGCGCAGCAGGATGCTCGTCGCCCCGACCTTGAGGAACGTGGCGTACTCGCTCATGTTGGAGTCACCGACGATCACGTGCAGCCGCCGGAATCGCTCGGCGTCGGCGTGGGGCTCGTCGCGGGTGTTGATGATCGGCCGGCTGCGGGTCGTGGCGGAGGAGACCCCCTCCCAGATGTGCTCGGCGCGCTGGCTGATGCAGTACATGGCCCCGCGGGCTGTCTGCAGCACCTTGCCCGAGCCGGCGTAGATCTGGCGGGACACGAGGAAGGGGATGAGCACCTCGGCGTAGTGGCTGAAGTCGTCGCGGCGGCTGGTGAGGTAGTTCTCGTGGCAGCCGTAGGAGTTGCCTGCCGAGTCGGTGTTGTTCTTGAAGAGGAAGATGACGCCCCGGATGCCCTCCTCGCGGAGGCGGGCCTCGGCGGAGACGACGAGGTGCTCGAGGATCCGCTCGCCTGCCTTGTCGTGGACCACGAGGTCGGAGATCGAGTCGCACTCCGGGGTGGCGTACTCGGGATGGCTGCCGACGTCGAGGTAGAGCCGGGCGCCGTTCTCCAGGAACACGTTGGACGACCGGCCCCAGCTGACCACCCGCCGGAACAGGTAGCGGGCCACCTCGTCGGGGCTGAGGCGCCGCTGGCCGCGCAGCGTGCAGGTGACGCCGTACTCGTTCTCCAGGCCGAAGATCCGGCGATCCATGGCACTCCTGCCCTCGCCGGGCCGGCCCGGGAAGGGCCTTCACGAACCCGACTCCGTCTGGGCACGCTACCGTGCCGTTGTTGTGTCCGGTGAACACCATCAGTCAGCTCGCATGGTGCACGTGCGGACCGTGCGGAGCACCTTCCACGCCCAGCTCATCGCCGCCCGCCTCGGCGCCGACGGCGTCCTGACCGAGCTGCGGGGCAACGTCGGCGGCCCGTACCCCATCGGCGAGACCTCCGTGTGGGTGCCAGCCGACGAGGCCGATACGGCCCGGGCCCTGCTGCTCGCCGACGAGATGGAGGCGCCGGCGGGAGGCGGGGGGGAGGCGGGCGCACGGGCGCGCCGGGCACGGCGGGTGGCGGCGGGAGCCGGCCTGATCGCCGTCGCGATGGGCGCCGTCGCGGCCCACCTGGGTCTGTAGGCACCGGCCGCTACGGGGGCCGAAAGTCGCCGCCTCAGCCCGGCTCGGCCTCCTCGGAGCGCCCGGCCTCGGCGTCGGGAGCGCCGACCCTGCCGGCGTCGGCGGCCTCCAGCAGCTCGGCGAGCTCGCTGCCGAGGACCCGGCGGAAGGCCCGCCGGCCGTCGGAGCGCCCCAGCACCGCCACCTCGAGGTCGCGGGCCACGAAGGACCGGTCGGGCCCGGCGAGTGCCCCGGTGGCGCCGGCGAACGCCTCGGCCAGGCTCCAGTCCTCCCGGAAGGAGCGCTCGAGGCGCGCCGCGATGGTGTCGGCCTCGCCGCCGAGGACCGTGGAGCGGTCCTCGTCGACGACGGAGCCGTCGTAGAGGATGTGGAACAGCTGGTCGTCGCCCGGCCGGTGGCCGACCTCGGCCACGAGGATCTCCACCTCGAGGGGCTTCATCTCGTGGGTGAAGACGTTGCCCATGTACTGGGCGTACAGGTTCGCGAGGGATTGGGCGTCGACATCCTCACGGGAGAACTGGTAGCCCTTGATGTCGGCGTGCTGGACGCCGGAGCGGCGGAGCGCGTCGAACTCGTTGTAGCGGCCCACGCCGGCGAAGGCGATCCGGTCGTAGATCTCGCTCACCTTGTGGAGCGACGCCGACTGGTTCTCGGCGCAGATGAGGATGCCGTCGTCGTAGACCACGGCGACGAGGGGGCGGCCGCGAGCGATGTTCTTGCGCGCGAAGTCGGCCTTGTCCTTCATGAACTGCTCCGGGGCGACATACCACGGCATGCTCACGTCGGCGCACCTCCGTGCTCGGCGGTCAGCACCGCTGCGAAGCGCTCGGCCACCTCCGCCTCCGCCACGGCGGCGTACCCCAGGGCGGTGATGGTCGCCACGGTGGGGTAGATGCCCCGCACGGCGTCGGGGCCACCGGTCGCCGAGTCCTCGTCGGCCGCCTGCCACAGCGCCCGCACGGCCAGCTCGATCGCCGACGCCCGGTCCATGTCCGCCCGCCAGCCGAGCTTGATCGTCGTGCGGGCGTCCCGGCCCCCCGACCCCTCGGCGTGGAAGTCGGTCTCCTCGTAGCGGCCACCGGTCGGGTCGTAGGTGTAGATGCGCCCGACGCCACGGCGCAGGTCGTAGCCGGCGAAGAGCGGCACGACGACGAATCCCTGCATCGCCATGCCCAGCTGCCCGCGGACCATCTGCGACAGCTGGTTGGCCTTCCCCTCCAAGCTGAGGGCCTGGCCCTCCACCTTCTCGTAGTGCTCGAGCTGCAGCTGGAAGATGCGGACCATCTCCATCGCGAACCCAGCGGCGCCGGCAACGGCGATCCCGCTGTGGCGGTCGGCTGGGTGCACCTTCTCCATCGCCCGGTGGGCGATCGACGAGCCCGCCGTCGCCCGGCGGTCCCCGGCCATCACCACGCCGTCGGCGTAGCAGATCGCGGCGATGGTGGTCCCGTGCCGTACCTCCGGCGGCGGGCCGGCGCCGGCACCGGGCGGGGCGGAAGGCCCGAGACCGAGCCTGCGCAGCACCGACGCGAAGTCGGGGCCCGGGTCGTCCTCCGGCCGGAACATCGGTAGGCCCATAGCGCCCCGCACCCTACCGGCCGGCGAGGCGCAGGGCGTGCCCGGCGCGGCCGGCTACTCGCCGCCCTTCTGGACGTAGCTGCGGACGAACTCCTCGGCGTTCTCCTCGAGGACCTCGTCGATCTCGTCGAGGAGGTCGTCGAGCTCCGCCTTCAGCTCCTCGCCCTTCTTGTTGGACGCGGGGACGTCCTCGACGCTCTCCTCGTCGGTCCGGGAAGGCGCCTGGCGCTTGATCTGCTCTCGTTCTGCCATGGTGCGTGCTCTCCTCAAGAGCCCAACCGCTCCAGCAGCTCAGCGGGGCTGGAGACGCTGTTGAGCAAATCATCGACGTGGGCCTTGGTCCCTCTGAGCGGTTCCATCATCGGTACCCGCCGGAGCGGGTCACCGCCGAGGTCGAAGACCATCGAATCCCAGTTGGCAGCGGCGATCGACGACGGCCACCGCTGCAGGCAGCGACCCCGGAAGTAGGCGCGGGTCGTCTCGGGCGGCTCTGTCACCGCCCGCTCGACCTCGGCCGCCTCCAACAGGTGCTCCATGCCCACCCGGGCGTAGAGGGACTTCTCCGGGCGGACGTCGTGGTACTGCAGGTCCATCAGCGCCAGCTTGGGGTCGTCCCAGCCCAGGCCGTGGCGCTGCCGGTAGCCGTCGACCACCCGGTACTTCGCCACCCAGTCGAGCTGGGTGGCGAGGGACATGGGGTCGGACTCGAGCCGGGTGAGGACGTCCTCCCAGCGGCGCAGGATCTCCTCGCCCGCCCCGGCGTCGCCGACGGCCTCGGTGCCCCTGTCCTCGGCGTACTTTCGCGCCAGGTCGAGGATCTCCCACTGGATCTCGAGGGCCGTCATCGAGCGGCCGTCGGCGAGGGTGAGCGGCTCGGACAGGCTGACGTCGTAGGACACCCGACGCATGGCGTTGACCGGGGCGTTGAGCGTCAGATCCCGGGCGCCCGCCCGGGCGTACCAGTCGTCCTCGATCATGCAGAGCACGAGCGCGGTCGTGCCGACCTTCAGGAAGGTGGAGACCTCGGAGAGGTTGGCGTCGCCGGTGATCACGTGCAGCCGCCTGTACTTCTGGGCGTTGCAGTGCGGCTCGTCCCTGGTGTTGACGATCGGCCGCTTGAGCGTCGTCTCGAGGCCGACTTCCTCCTCGAAGAAGTCGGCCCGCTGGGTCAGCTGGAAGCTGACCTCCCGGCTCGCCGGTCCGGTTGCCTCGCAGCCCACCTTCCCGGCGCCGGTGTAGATCTGCCTGGTGACGAAGTGGGGCATCACGTGCTGGACGACCCGGGCGAACGGGGCGGCCCGGTCCATCAGGTAGTTCTCGTGGGTGCCGTACGAGTTGCCCTTGCCGTCTGAGTTGTTCTTGAGGACTACGACGCTCTGACCGGGGGGCAGCAGGCGGCCGGCAGCCTGCACGGAGCGGGCGAGGATCAGCTCGCCGGCCTTGTCGTAGCGCACGATCTCCCTGACCGTGGAGCACTCGGGCGTCGAGTACTCGGGGTGGGCGTGGTCGACGTAGTACCGGGCGCCGTTGGTGAGGACGGCGTTGATGAGGTGGGTCTCGACCTCGGGGGGCGCCCCCTCCCGGGCGAAGCCGCGGGCGTCTCGTCCGGGAGTCTCGTCCTCGAAGTCCCACTTGACCCGCCGGGAGAGCTCGGCCACGTACGCGTTGATGAGTGCGGAGGACGCCGCGATGGGGTTGGGCTCGGTCGAGCCCCGGATGATGATCCCGTACTCGGTCTCCAGGCCGAGGACCTTGGCGAGCGCCACGAGTCGACGTTACCGAACGCCAGGAGCGATGAGGGTGAGAGCGGAGCCTGCGGGCGGCCGGTCAGAGGTACTGACCGGTGGTGACCCGCTCGATGGCCCTGCCGCCGGTGGTCTCGTCGCCCTGGGAGGTGATGGTGCGGATGTAGACGATCCGCTCCCCCTTCTTGCCGGAGATCTTCGCCCAGTCGTCGGGGTTGGTGGTGTTGGGGAGGTCCTCGTGCTCCTTGTACTCCTGCTTGATCGAGTCGATCAGGTCCTGGGTCCGGATGCCCCGGTCCCCGCCGGCGATCGTCCGCTTGATCGCCAGCTTCTTGGCGCGCCGGACGATGTTCTCGATCATGGCGCCGGAGGCGAAGTCCTTGTAGTACATCGTCTCCTTGTCGCCGTTCTGGTAGGTGACCTCGAGGAACTGGTTGTCCTCGTCATCGCGGTACATCTCGCTCACCGTCCGCTCGATCATCGCCCGGACCGCCTTGTCTCGGTCGCCGCCGCCGAGGGCGGCGACCTCCTGGTCGGCGAGGGGGAGGTCGGCGATGAGGTAGCGGGCGAAGATGGAGGTGGCCGCCTCGGCGTCGGGCCTCTCGATCTTGATCTTCACGTCGAGCCGGCCCGGGCGCAGGATGGCCGGGTCGATCAGGTCCTCCCGGTTGGAGGCGCCGATCACGATCACGTTCTTCAGGGTCTCCACCCCGTCGATCTCGGCGAGCAGCTGGGGCACGATCGTCGACTCCATGTCCGAGGAGATCCCCGTGCCGCGGGTGCGGAACAGCGAGTCCATCTCGTCGAAGAAGACGATCACCGGCACCCCTTCCTCGCTCTTCTCCCGGGCCCGCTGGAACACGAGGCGGATCTGGCGCTCCGTCTCCCCCACGTACTTGTTGAGCAGCTCCGGGCCCTTGATGTTGAGGAAGTAGGAGCGGGCGTTGCGGTCCCCGGACACCTCGGCCACCTTCTTGGCCAGGGAGTTGGCGACCGCCTTGGCGATCAGCGTCTTGCCGCACCCGGGCGGGCCGTAGAGCAAGATGCCCTTGGGCGCCGGCAGCTTGTGCTCGACGAAGAGACCTCGATGCAGGAACGGCAGCTCCACCGCGTCGGTTATCGCCTCGATCTGGGTGTCGAGGCCGCCGACGTCCTCGTAGGAGATGTCGGGCACCTCCTCCAGGATCAGCTCCTCGACCTCCGGGCGGGGCAGCTTCTCGAGCAGCAGCCCGGTGCGGGAGTCCATGAGCACCGAGTCGCCGGCGCGGAGACGGACGGCGCGCAGGTCCTCGCACAGCTCGACGATCCGCTCCTCGTCGGCGCGTCCGACGATCATGGCCCTGCCGTCGTCGAGGCGCTCCTTCAGCGTGACCACCTCCCCCGAGACCTCCGCCGAGCGGGCGAGCACCACGTTGAGCGACTCGTTGAGGACCACCTCCTGGCCCCGGCGCAGCGGCGGGGCACCGTCGCCGTCGACCAGCTCGGGGTGCACGGCGACGCGCATCTTGCGCCCCCCGGAGAACACGTCGACGGTGCCGTCGTCGTTGCGGCCGAGGAACGTCCCGTACGCCGACGGCGGCTGGGTCAGCTTGTCGACCTCCTCGCGGAGGGCAGCTATGTGCTCGCGGGCCTCTCTCAGGGTGAAGGTCAGCCGCTCGTTCTGGGAGATGGCCTGCTGGAGCTGGCCCTTGGTCTCGAGGAGCTTCTCCTCGAGGGTCCGGACGCGCTTGGGCGCGTCCTGCACCCTCCGCCGGAGGGTCTCGACCTCTTCCTCGAGCGTGCGGGCGTAGTCGCGCAGCTCGCCCAGCTCGGGGTCCCGGGTGGTGGGGTCGTACCCGTCGGAATGGGTCACGGACACCGCCTCCTCTCCTTCGTCGGGGCGCTCGCGGCACGCCCGGCGGGGTGATACCCGCATGTCGGGCCGCACCGGTCGCTCATGAGCGGACCCTACTCCCGCCGCTCCCCCAACAGCGTGACGCTCGACGAGGTTTCTCCAGCGTTGGCCGCGTCTATTGAGTGGTGCCACTAGGATGGAGGATCGTGACCGACCCACCGCGCCAGCCGGCCGGTGCAGACAAGCGAAGGAACCCATGAAGGTCTGGATCGATCAGGATCTCTGCACAGGCGACGGTCTCTGCGAGGAGATCGCGCCAGCGGTCTTCACGCTGCTCGACGACGGGCTCTCCTACGTCAAGGAGGGCGACAAGGTCTTCGACGACCCCGGTGGCCACGACGGGCTCGCCGCCGTGCCCGACGGCATGGAGGACGCCGTCCGGGAGGCCGTCGAGGAGTGCCCCGGGGAGTGCATCTTCATCGAGGAGTGAGCCCGCAGGCGGGTGTCAGCCCGTCAGGCAGGCGCGGGTCGACACGGCGCCGCCACGGGGGGCGCGCAGGTCGGGTTGGATCTCGGCGGTGGTGAGGGCGTAGGCGGTGCCAGGCTGGCCGACAGCGATGGCGAAGGCGACACCGACGACCTGCCCGGCCGGGTCGACGAGCGGCCCGCCCGAGTCGCCGGGCGCCAGGCGGGCGCCAAGGACGTAGACGTCCCGGCTGGTCCGGTGCGTGTCGTAGAGGTCCTCCCCGACGGCCGTGATCTCCTGCGCCACCGAGTAGGGCTGGACGGCGATGGCGGCCTGACCGCCCGGATGGCCGAGGACGTCGCCGTCCCGCCCGACGGCGGTGCGCGCGAGGGGCAGTGGCCGCTCGCCGAGTCCGGGGACGCTGAGCAGCGCCACGTCCCGCCTCGGGTCGTACAGCACCACCCGTGCCGCCAGGACGCGGCCCGAGGGCAGGATGACCTCCGTCTCGCCTGGGGGCTCACCGGCGACGACGTGGGCGTTGGTGAGCACCAGGTCGGTGCCGACGGTGAAGCCGCTGCCGTCCTGGATCCGGTTGCACGCCTGCCCTTCGACCTTCACGGTCGACGCCTCCACCCGGGCGAGGACCGCCGGCGGGAGCGGGCTGGCGGCCGGGGCGGACGTCACCCGGCCGCCGGCGTGCAGGGACGAGAAGACCTGCGGCAGCCCGTCGCCGACGACGAGGCGGCGGAGGGCTTCGACGGTGTTGGGCGGCGGGGGCAGGGCGCCGCTCACCCACCGGGCGATGGCGGAGCCGCGCGTGACCGAGGCAGGCCAGCCGGCCACCGACGCCATCGACGGCAGCAGCAGCCACAGGGCGACGACGACCCCGATGACCCCGACGGCACCCCCGACCACCCGGTCGAGGGTGCGCAGCGGTCCGAGCGGCAGCACGCCGTGCAGCCGGGAGCCGAGGATCATCCCGACGGCCTGGCCGGCGAACGCCGCCCCGATCAGCACGGCGGCGGCCACGGCGAGCCTTGCCCCGGCGCTCGACACCGAGACCGCCGCGATGACCCGTGGCAGGTAGCGGGCGGCCAGGTAGACGCCGGCCGCCAGGCCCACCCACGACAGCGCCCGGGCGAGGAACCCGAGGCGGTACCCGCCTACGCCGGCGACGGCGGCGGCCAGGATGACGACGCCGTCAAAGACGTCCATCGGGCTCCGCCCCGCCGCCGGGCTCGTCGTCCGGTGCCGCCGGCTCGTCGGCGTCACCCGCCGGCGTCGTCGCCGCCTCGTCGAGGAGGCGGGCGGAGGTGAGGAAACCGGTGTGGGCGACCATGCGGTGGTCGGGGCGCACCGACGGGCCTTCCACGTGCCAGCCGCGCTGGAGCACCTCCAGGGTGGCGGCCATGCCGAACGCCGAGCGCACGAGCGTCTCCCGCAACGTCGCCACCTGCACGATCGTCGGCAGGTAGGCGACGAGGATGCCGCCCGGTCGGAGGGCGGCCTCGGCGTGCGCCACCACCCGCCACGGCTCTGGGAGGTCGAGCACCACCCGGTCGAGGCCGGCGGCGTCGATGCCCTCGTAGACGTCGCGCACCTCGACGTGGTAGTGCTCCAGTGCCGCCGCGCCGAGGAAGTCGGCGACGTTGGAACGGGCTCGCTCCGCGAAGTCGGGGCGCAGCTCGTAGCCGGTGATCTCGGCGCCGGCACGCAGCAGCGCCATCGACAGCGCCCCCGAACCGAGCCCGGACTCCAAGATCCGCGCCCCGGGGAACACGTCAGCGAGCAGCAGGAGCGGGCCGAGGTCCTTGGGATAGATGACCTGGGCGCCGCGGGGCATCTCGAGCACCACGTCCGACAGGGTCGGCCGGAAGACCGTGTAGCGCGAGCCGCGCGCCGAGCGCACGACGCGTCCCTCCTCCCCGCCGATGATCGAGTCGTGCGCGACCGGCCCGGCATGGGTGTGGAACTCGGCGCCCGCCGACAGGGTGACGAGGTAGCGGCGGCCCTTGGAGTCGACGAGCAGGACCCGCTCCCCCGGGCGCAGCGGCCCTCGGTTCACCGGCGGGCCGCCTCGGCGAGCCGGCAGAAGGCGCAGACGCCGGCCACGGTC
>JAJZJY010000099.1 GCA_021809885.1 Actinomycetes bacterium | reverse complement strand
CCCACGGTGGAGGGCAATCCCCGGTCCAAACCGCGCGCAGCCGCCCCGACCGCGCGCATACAGGCCGGAATCCCGTCGCCTCTGCGCGCAGTTGACCTGGCTGCGCGCGGTTCCCTGTCCCGCCACCCCAACAGGGACACCAGTGCCGTATTCCGCCACCCCGACAGACGACCAGGGAGACCGACTGACGTGCCCGATCAGTCCGCCAGGGTGAGCACCTCGGGTCCGTCCTCGGTCACAGCGATCGTGTGCTCGAAGTGGGCAGACAGGCTGCCGTCGGCGGTCACGACGCTCCACTCGTCTGCGAGCGTCCGAGTCTCCCGTCCGCCGACGTTGACCATGGGTTCGACGGCGAACACCATGCCGGTCTTGATCTTGGGGCCCGGGGTTCCCGGCCAGTAGTTGGGGACCTGGGGGTCCTCGTGCATCGCGGTGCCGATGGCGTGGCCGACGTACTCCCGTACCACCGAGAAGCCGGCGCCTTCGGCTACCTGCTGTACGGCGAGACCGACCTCGTGGAGCCGGTTGCCATCATGCAATTTGTCGATGCCCGCCCATAGGCTTTCCTCGGTGACGCGGAGCAGCTTCTCCGCCTCACCACTGGTCCTCCCGATTGCCATGGTAAACGCCGCATCCCCGTGGTAGCCCTCGACGATGGCACCGCAGTCGATCGAGAGGATGTCGCCCTCTTCCAGGCGGTAGTCTCCCGGGATCCCATGCACGATCATCGAGTTGGGCGACGTGCAAATCACGGCCGGGAAACCGTGGTAATGCAGGAAGTTGGACCGTGCCCCCCGCCGGTCGAGGACCTCCCTGGCGACGCGATCGAGGTCGGCCGTGGTCACGCCCGCGCGTGCCGCCTCCCGGGTGGCGGTGTGCATCTCGGCCACCACGCGACCCGCCTTGCGCATCTTCGCCAACTCGTCGGGACGTCGTCTCATCTCTCCAGTGTGGCCCTGACCGGCGGGTTTCGTGGGTCCGTCCTGCGGCTTCCGTCACTCCTGACTGTGGTCTGCCCTGCTCAGCGGTCGGCAGGCCACACGCAGGTGGCCTGTGCACCGAGAACCCGTGGTGAGCGCACTGCACGAAGCGAGATTGCGGGTCCACCGGTTACTGCACAGCGCTGGCGGCCGTCACCAGCGCCGGCGTCATCCGCCGGCGCTGCGGAGGATCCGGCGGTCGACCTCCAAGACGATGCGTTCTGTCACCTCGTCGGGAGTCCCGAGCCCATCGATGCGGGTGAGCAGCTGGCGCTCGGCATACCAGGCGATGAGAGGGGCAGTTTCGCGATCGTAGAGCTCGAGACGCCGACGTATGGCGCCCTCCGTGTCGTCGTCACGCTGCACGACCTCGCCCCCGCAGACGTCGCACAGCCCCGGCACGCGGGGCGGGTTGTCGATCACGCTGTAGTTCGCCCCGCAGTCCACGCAGACCCGGCGACTGGCAAGACGGGCGAGGACCATGCCCGTGTCGATTTCGATGTCGACGGCCAGGTGGAGGCCGTTGGGGGCCAGCATGTCCTCGAGAGCCTCCGCTTGCGGGACCGTCCTGGGGAAGCCGTCCAGGACGAAGCCGCGGTGTGAGGTGTCGCTCCTCGTAAGCCGTTCGCGCACCATGCCGATCACGAGCTCGTCGGGTACCAACTCCCCGACATCGAGGTACTGCTTGGCCTTCTGCCCGAACTCCGAACCCGAACGCACCGCCTGCCGGAAAGTGTCGCCCGTCGAGATGTGCGGCACGACGTAGTGACGGGACAGTCGAACTGCCTGAGTACCCTTGCCGGCGCCCTGCTTCCCGAGTATGAGGAGGCGCGCGCCCGGATTCACGGAGCGTCCGGTCGGTCCGGGCTCGAACGGGGCAGGGAGGGCCTCGTCCGGGTCACTAGCTCAGGAAGCCCTCGTAGTTACGCAGCATCAGCTGGCTGTCCACCTGCTTCATCGTCTCCAAGGCGACGCCGACGGCGATCAGCAGTGTCGTACCCGCGAAGGGGTAGTTCTGGATGTGGAACAACGACAGCATGAGCGCCGGTAGCAGGGCGACGGACGCGAGCCACACGGCGCCCGGGAGGGTGACGCGGTTGAGGATGCGCTGCAGGTGGCGCTCCGTCGGGGCGCCGGGCCGGATCCCCGGTATGTAGCCACCCTGCTTGCGGATGAGGTCGGCTTGCTGGTGCGGATCGAAGGTGAGAGCCGCGTAGAAGTAGGCGAACGCCAGGATCAGCAGCCCGTACAACCCGATGTAGGTGAGGTTGTTGGGCTGAGCGAGGTGGGTGTTGATCCACGTCTGCACACTCAGCCCCCAGCCCTTGGAGGGCAGGAGGTTCGACAGCAGGAACGGGAAGTACAGCACCGAGTTGGCGAAGATGATCGGGACCACGCCACCGGTGTTGACCTTCATCGGGATGTACGTGCTCTGACCGCCGTACATGCGCCGACCGACGACCCTCTTGGCGAATGTGACCGGGATCCGCCGCTGACCCTGCTCGATGAACACGATGCAGCCCAGCAGGAAGACGGAGATGATCACTATGACGGCCAGCCTCCCCCAGCCCGCCTGGTTCTTGATCGCCGCCCCGCCGGCGGGCATGGTCGCCACCACATTGGTGAAGATCAGCACCGACATGCCCTGGCCGACCCCGCGCTGGGTGATGAGCTCACCGAGCCACATCACGACGACGGTCCCTGCGGTCATCGTGAGGACGATCAGCAGGACGAGCGGGATGCTGAAGTTGGGGATGTAGTCGATCGTGCTCGACGTGCCCAGCAGGATCGGGCTCCCGACATGGAAGGCGTAGACGAGCGTCGTCGACTGGAGCAGCGCCAGTACGATCGTCGTGTAGCGGGTGACCTGGGTGAGCTTCTTCTGCCCGGTCGGTCCTTCGTCCCGCCACTTCTCGAACTTCGGGATCACCGCCATCAGCAGCTGGATGATGATCGATGCGGTGATGTACGGCATGATCCCGAGCCCGAACACGGCGAAGCGGGCCAGAGCTCCCCCCGAGAACAGGTTGAGCAGGCTGAACACACCACCGTGGCCCGAGGTTGTCGCCGCCTCCTGGATCGCCTTGTAGCTGATCCCCGGGCAAGGGACGTTTGCACCCAGCTGGTACAGCCCGATGACCAGGAGCGTGAACAGGATCTTCTTGCGCAGGTCCGCGACCCGGAACATGTTGGAAAGGTTGGAAATTGAGCTTCGCATCCAGCTTCTCCTGGTACCGCGGACTCAGGCAGGGTAGCGCCCTGCCGGCCGCTGCGTAGGTCGGGAGGCGGGTCGGAACCTGTCCGTGGGGCTGGCACATCTTGCGGCCGCGTGGGCCCTTCGGCACGATCTGTGAGTGATAACGACACACCCTGTGTAGTTTCCACTCACAGTTCCAGCAGATCTGGAGCCGTGGCGCCGGTGTCGGGTTCCTCAGCGGTTGGTCAGGGCATTGCCCTTGGCCGGCGGCCGGCGGCCACCCCATGGCGGGGGCAGCACTTCGACGGTCCCGCCGGCGACCCGGATCGCCTCCGCCGCTGACGCGGAAAAGGCGTGTGCGGACACTGTGAGTGCCCGGGACAGCTCACCCCGGCCGAGAACCTTGACCAGTCCGTGCTTGTGCGCCAGGCCGGCGGTACGCAGGGTGTCAGGGCTGACGACGGCGCTGTCGAACGCCTCGAGGGTGTCGAGGTTGACGACGGTGTACTCGACGCGGAAGGGATTCTTGAACCCCTTCAGCTTGGGGACACGCTGGGTGAGAGGGAGCTGTCCGCCTTCGAACCCCGGCTTGATGTTGTTGCGGGCACCCTGGCCCTTGGTGCCCCGGCCGGCGGTCTTGCCGCCCTTGCCGGCGATGCCGCGCCCGACGCGCCGGCGGGGACGCGTTGAGCCGGCGGGGGGCTGCAGGTCGTGGATCTTCATGTCAGGACTCCTCGGTGGGTGCTTCGGTATCCACCGCGGCGGACGGTGGCTCGTCGGCCCCCGCCGGCTCGGCAGCGGGAGCCTCACCCGGCTCGGCAGAGCCGGCCTCACCCGGCTGGGCAGAGCCGGAGTTTTCGGGCTCGGCGGGGCTCGACCCGCCCGAGCGCGACACCGCCGCCGGCGCCGCCGGGCGGCCGTCCGGCGCCACCTCCCCCCGCACCAGGTGCGGGACGCGGGCGATCATGCCCCGGATCTCCGGCCGGTCGGGGAGGACGTTGGAGGAGCCGATCCCTCGCAGGCCCAGGGCGCGCAACGTGCCCCGGTGTTTGGGCTTGGTCCCGATCCCCGAGCGGACCTGGACGACGAGCAGGTCATCGGCCATCAGGCCACCTCGCCTGGGACGTGCGGGCCGCGCTGGGCCTCGTTGAAGGCGCGCAGCACGCCGGCGGGGACGACCTCCGCTGGGGACTTGCCCCGCAACTTGGCGACCTCATCAGGGCGCTTGAGTGCACGAAGCCCGGCGACGGTCGCCTGGGCGACGTTGATGCTGTTGGACGATCCGAGGGACTTCGCGAGGATGTCGTGGATGCCGGCCATCTCCAGGATGGCGCGGGCGGCGCCGCCGGCTATCACGCCGGTCCCGGGGGAGGCGGGCTTGAGCAGCACCCGCCCGGCACCGGCCTCGCCGAGCACGGGGTGGGTGATCGTGCTGCCGGCGAGGGGAACCTTGAAGAGGTTCTTCTTGGCCTCCTCGATGCCCTTCTGGACGGCCAGCCCGGCCTCCTTCGCCTTGCCGTAGCCGAGGCCGACGGTCCCCTGGCCGTCCCCGATCACCATGAGGGCGGCGAACGAGAACCGCCGGCCGCCCTTCACGACCTTGGCGACACGGTTGACCTTGATGGTGCGATCTTCGTACTGCGACTCGGGCGGCATGCGGTCAGAACTCCAGTCCGGCCTCGCGGGCCGCGTCGGCGACCGCAGCGATGCGGCCGTGGTAGAGGAAGCCGCCCCGGTCGAACACGACGCCGGTGATCCCTGCCGCCCGGGCCCGCTCGCCGACGAGGCGGCCGACGAGGACGGCGGCGGCCTTGTTGCCGGTGGGGCCGGCGGACCGCACGCCCGCCTCGACCGACGAGGCGGCGGCGAGCGTGCGGCCGGTGCGGTCGTCGATCACCTGGGCGACGATGTGCCTGTTGGAGCGGTGCACGGAGAGACGGGGGCGCTCGGGCGTGCCGCTCACCTTCTTGCGGACCCGGTGGTGGCGCCGGGCCAGGGCCACCTGCTTCTGCTTGGTGCTGTAGGTCATCTTGGCTCCCGGGCTACTTGGCGGCCTTGCCGGCCTTGCGGATGACCCGCTCGCCGGCGTAGCGGACGCCTTTGCCCTTGTAGGGCTCCGGCTTGCGGATCTTGCGGATGTTGGCGGCGACCTGGCCGACCTTCTCCTTGTCGATGCCGCGCACGGCGATGCGGGTCGGGGCGGGCACCTCGAAGCTGATCCCATCGGGGGCGTCGACGACGACGGGGTGGCTGAAGCCGAGGGCGAGCTCGACCGACGACGCTCCCCGGGCGGTGGCCCGGTAGCCGACACCGACGATCTCGAGCTCCTTGCTGAAGCCGTCGGTCACCCCGACGACCATGTTGTTGAGCAGGCTGCGGGTGAGGCCGTGCAGGGCCCGGTTATGGCGTTCGTCGTCGGGGCGCTCCACGACCAGCACCTGCTCGTCGCGCCGTACGGTGATGGCGCCGGGCAGCGTGCGGGCGAGCGTGCCCTTGGGGCCCTTCACGGTGACCTCCCGGGCGTCGATGCTCACCTCGACGCCGTTTGGCAGCGGTATCGGGCTACGGCCGATGCGGGACATGGATCAGCTCCTCACCACACGTAGCAGAGGATCTCGCCACCGACGCCGCGCTGGCGTGCCTCGCGGTCGGTCATGAGGCCGTGGCTGGTGGACAGGACGGCGACGCCGAGACCCCCGAGCACGCGGGGCAACTTGTCGGCGGCCGAGTAGACGCGCAGGCCCGGCTTGGAGATCCGCCGGATCCCGGAGATCGTACGGCTGCGGTCGGGGGCGTACTTCATGCGGACCTCGAGCATCCGCCCCGGGCGGTTGCCGTCGGTCGTCACCTCGAAGCCGGAGATGTAGCCCTCCTTCGTGAGGATGGCGGCCAGTGCCTCCTTGAGCTTGGAGGAGGGCATACGCACGGTGTCGTGCATGGCGACGTTGGCGTTGCGGATCCGCGTCAGCATGTCGGCGATCGGGTCGGTCATGGTCACGGCGGCGCCCTCCTACCAGCTCGCCTTGGTGACGCCCGGCACCTCGCCGGCGTGTGCCAGCTCCCGCAGGCAGATGCGGCACAGGCCGAACTTGCGGAACACCGAGCGCGGCCTCCCGCACCGCCGGCAGCGGGTATAGGCCCGCACCTTGTACTTCGGCTTCCGTTGCGCCTTCTCGATCAGCGCCTTCTTGGCCATCTACTGGTTGCCCTCCTTGCGGAACGGGAAGCCGAACGCGTCGAGCAGGGCCCGGCCCTCCTCGTTGTTGCGAGCCGTGGTCACGATGGTGATGTCCATCCCCCGGGGAGCGTCGATCCTGTCGTAGTCGATCTCCGGGAAGATGAGCTGCTCGGTGACGCCGAAGGTGTAGTTGCCCCGGCCGTCGAAGCCTCGGGTGGGCAGGCCCCGGAAGTCACGGATGCGGGGGATGGCGAGGCTCACCAGCCGGTCGAAGAACTCCCACATCCGATCACCACGCAGGGTGACCTTCACGCCGATGGCGTTGCCCTCCCGCAGCTTGAAGCCGGCGATGGACTGCTTCGCCACGGTGATCACCGGTTTCTGCCCCGTGATGGTCTGCAGGTCGCGCACGGCGCCCTCGAGCAGCGACTGCTGCTGGGTGGCCCGACCGACGCCGGTGTTGAGCACGATCTTGTCGAGCCGGGGCACGAGCATCACGTTGGGGAGGCCGAGTTGCTGGCGCAGCTGCGCTCGCAGCTCGGTCTCGTAGCGGACCTTGAGCCGCGGGCGCGCCGGCGCCTCGGCGGTGGCGGCGGGGCTCACAGCTCGCTCCCGCAGTGCACGCAGACGCGGTGCTTGGAGCCGTCGTCATCGATCCGGTAGCCGATGCGCGTGGCGCCGTCCTTCGAGCAGATGATCGCCACGTTGGAGGCGTGGATCGGCATGTCCTTGTCGATGATGCCTCCCTTGAGGCGTGTCGAGGTCTGCCGCCGGTGCTTCTTGGCGATGTTGATCCCTTCGACGATCACCCGGTTGCTGTCGGGGAAGACCCGGGTGATCTCACCGGTCTTGCCCCGCTCCTTGCCTGACAGGACCTGCACCCGGTCACCCTTGCGCAGCTTCATCTTGGGCATCTCAGAGCACCTCCGGGGCCAGCGAGATGATGCGCATGAAGCGCTTGTCCCGCAGCTCCCGCCCGACCGGCCCGAAGATGCGGGTGCCCCGCGGCTGCTGCTGGTCGTTGATCAGCACGGCCGCGTTCTCGTCGAAGCGGATGTAGCTGCCGTCGGGACGGCGCCTCTCCTTCTTGGTGCGGACGACGACGCACTTGACGACGTCGCCCTTCTTCACGTTGGCACCGGGGATCGCATCCTTCACGGTGGCGACGAACACGTCCCCGATAGATGCGTACCGGCGCTTTGACCCGCCGAGCACCTTGATGCAGAGGACCTCCTTGGCACCGGAGTTGTCGGCTACCCGGAGGCGACTCTCCTGCTGGATCATGTCGGGACCTCCCCTACTTGGCCCGCTCGAGGACCTCGACCACCCGCCAGCGCTTGCGCTTGGACAGGGGCCGGGTCTCGGCCAGGCGGACACGGTCACCGACCTTCAACTCGCTGTCCTCGTTGTGCGCGAGCAGGCGCGTGGTGCGCTGCACGGTCTTCGCATAACGAGGGTGGCGGACGCGCTCGACGACGGCGACGACGACCGTCTTCTCCATGGAGGTGGATGCGACGAGGCCCTCCCGGATCTTGCGCCGGTTGGGCCGCCCGTCGGCGCTGCCGCCGGCACCATCCGTGTGCGCGGCGCCACCGCCGGCGCCACGCGCCTGCGCCGGCCCACCGACTTCGCGCACGGATTCCGGCACAAGCCCTTCGGCGGACTCGACGGCTGCCGCCTCCTCGGGCGCCACCTCGACAGGCTCGGACGACGACATCAGGCCGACACCTCCGTCGCCGCCTCGGCGGCCTCGATCTCCCGCTGGCGCAGGATCGTGAGGATCCGTGCTATGTCCTTGCGAACGTGGCCCATCCGGGAGGAGTTGTCCTGCTTGCCCGTGGCCAGCTGGAACCGCAGGTTGAACAGCTCCTGGCGGCTCTCCGCCAACCGCGCCTCGAGCTCGTCGTCGTTGAGCTCCCGCAGCTCGCTCGGCTTGGCCATCAGACGTGCACCTCCTCCTGCAACTGGCGCGTCACGAAGCGGGCCTTTATGGGCAGCTTCTGGATGGCGCGCTCCATCGCCGAACGCCCCAACTCCTCGTCCACCCCACCGAGCTCGAAGAGGATCCGGCCCGGCTTGACGACGGCGACCCAGAACTCAGGGTTGCCCTTGCCCGAGCCCATGCGGGTCTCGGCCGGCTTCTGGGTGACAGGCTTGTCGGGGAACACCCGGATCCACACCTTTCCTCCACGGCGGACGTGCCGCGTCATGGCTATGCGGGCTGCCTCGATCTGGCGGGCGGTGATCCATCCCGGCTCCAGGGCCTGGATGCCGTAGTCGCCGAAGGTAACGGTTGTCCCGCCCTTCGCCTGGCCGGACAGCCGGCCCCGCTGCATCTTGCGGTGCTTGACCTTGCGCGGCATCAGCATGGCTCAGCCGTCCTTCGGGAAGTGGGGGGTCTCGTGGTGCTCGCCCCGGGTGCGGCGCTCTATGTCCTCCTCCTCGGCGAGGAGGCGCTCGAGCTCGGGGTCGACCTTGACGATCGGCTCGGACAGGGACGGCTCGCCACCCGATCCGGCGGCAACCTCGCCCTCGGTCTCGGGCCCTGGTGCGACACCGACGCCCGCTCCTGGCTCCCCGGCATCAGGACGCCGGCGCCCGCCGCCGGCGCTCACGATGCGGCGCGGGCGGGCCTGGCCGGCGGTCTCGCCGACGGCCATGGCGGCCTCCCGGCTGATCTTGTCCTCCGCGCTGACCTTGTACGGCAGGATGTCGCCCTTGTAGATCCAGACCTTGACGCCGATCCGGCCGTAGGTGGTGCGGGCCTCGCGGAAGCCGTAGTCGATGTCGGCACGCAGCGTGTGCAGCGGGACCCGACCCTCGCGGTAGAACTCGCGGCGGGACATCTCCGAGCCGCCGAGGCGGCCGGCACACTGCACCCGGATGCCGAGGGCACCGGCCTTCTGCACGGTCTGGACGGTGCGTTTCATGGCCCGGCGGAAGCTCACCCGCCCGGCCAGCTGGTCGGCGATGCCCTGCGCCATGAGGGCGGCGTCGAGCTCCGGCTGCTTGATCTCCTGGATGTTGAGCTGGACCTTGGGGTTCTTGGTGATCTCAGCCAGCTTCGCCCGCAGCCGGTCGGCCTCGGCGCCCCGACGGCCGATCACGATGCCCGGCCTGGCGGTGTGCACGTCGATGCGCAGCCGGTCGCGGGTCCGCTCTATCTCGATGCGGCTCACAGCAGCACGCTCCAGCTGGCTCATCAGGTAGTGCCGGATCTCCCAGTCCTCGATCAGGTAGTCCTGGTACTCACGGTCGCTGAACCAGCGGGACTTCCAGTCGGTCGTCACGCCGAGGCGGAATCCGTACGGGTTGACCTTCTGGCCCATCTACTGCTCCTCCTCGGGGGCGGCGGTCTCTGCGTCGGAAGGCGGGGCCTGCCCCGCCTCCGCCTCGGCCCCGGCGGAAGGCTCGTCGTCCTCGGGGGCGGCCCAGCTGCCGCCGACACGCGAGCCCGCCCCGGCCGGCGTGGGCTCGGGCTCCGCCGGCGTGGGCTCGGGCTCCGCCGGCGTGGGCTCGGGCTCCGCCGGCGTGGGCTCGGTATCGACCGCCTCCGGCGACACCTCGATCTCCTCGACCTCGCCCGCCTCCTGGCCCTCGAGCTCCTCG
>JAJZJY010000098.1 GCA_021809885.1 Actinomycetes bacterium | reverse complement strand
GCCGGTAGGCGCCGGCCGCCTCGACGGCGGCGACCATGCGGTGGGACAGGAGGGTGGCGGCGTCGGCAGCGGCCGACTCGTCGTGGTCGAGGGCGCCGACCTGCTCGTCGAGGATGATCCTGTCGGCGCTCACAGCCGCGGCCGCCGCCGCCACCGCCTGCTGGGCCTGGCGGACGACCAGGTCCAGCTGCAGGGTGTGGACGAGGCGGTAGAGGGCGGGGTCGGCCTGGGCTCCCGGGTCGACGGCGGCGACGGTGCTGGCGGCCGCCGCCGGGGCCGCTGCCGGGGCCGCTGCCGGGGACGCGAGCAGCGCCACCAGCGTGACGAGGGGCCAGCCCCTTCCCAATCGCACCCCAACAGGTTGGCCGACCGGGCGCCTCGGCTGGGGACACGCCCCGCTGCGTTGGTAACGTCGCCGTCCGCCCTGCCGCGGGAGCGCCGGGCCGGTGACAGCGGGAGGCTGGGGACGTGTCGATGTTCGAGCTCGACGAGCGCATGGCCGACCTGGTGATGGCGTACTGCCGGGAGCGCCTCGCCCTCGACCCCGTCCCCCTCGACTACCCCGGCGTGAAGGCGGAGCTGGATGCCGCCCTGGATGGCCTGCTCGCTCCCGGCGGCCAGGACGTCGAGCGGGTCCTGTCGGTGTTCGCCGAGAAGCTGGCGCCGGCGGTGATCTCCTGCGACAGCCCGCGCTTCTTGTCGTTCATCCCTGCGGCGCCGACCAAGGCCGCCCTGCTTTTCGACATGGTCGTGTCCTGCTCGTCGCTGCAGGGCACGTCCTGGCTGGAGGCGGCCGGCGCGGTGTCGGCCGAGAACCAGGTGATCCGCCTCATCGCCGATCTCGCCGGCCTGCCCCCCGGCGCCGGCGGGGTGTTCGTCTCGGGCGGGTCGGCGGCCAACCTCTCGGCACTGGTCGTCGCCCGGGACATGAGCCACCGGCGCGGCGTGGGCGCCGCCCGCCCCAAGGTGGCCGTGAGCGACCAGGCGCACGCGTCGGTCTCCAAGGCGTTGCACGTCGCCGGCATGGACGCCCTCGTCGTCCCCACCGGTGGGAACCGCCTGACCGGCGAGGCGCTCCGCCGGGCTGTCGCAGGCCAGGAGGACCAACTGGCAGCCGTCGTCGCCACGGCCGGCACGACCAACGCCGGCATCGTGGACGATCTCGAGGCCGTCGGCAGCTACGCCCGGGAGCTCGGCGCGTGGTTCCACGTCGACGGCGCCTACGGAGGGGCGGCCGTGTTCTCCGACCGGGTCCGGCCCCGGTACCGGGGGCTCCGCCACGCCGACTCGTTCGTAGTCGACCCCCACAAGTGGCTGTTCGCCCCCTTCGACTGCGCCGCCCTGGTCTACCGGGACCCGGGCAAGGCCAAGGCGGTGCACACCCAGGACGCCGGTTACCTCGACGTGCTGCACACCGACGCGCCGGAGGAGTGGAACCCGAGCGACTACGCCTACCACCTGACCCGGCGGGCTCGCGGCCTGCCGCTGTGGTTCTCCCTGGCCGTCCACGGCACCGACGCCTACCGCGACGCCATCGACGCCGCCCTCGACCTGGCCGTCACGGCGACCGAGCTCATCGGCCGGCGCCCCTACCTGGAGCTGCTGCGGGAGCCGGAGCTGTCGGTGGTGCTGTTCCGCCGCACCGGCTGGTCGGCGGACGACTACCACAAGTGGAGCATGCAGTTGCTCGTCGACCAGGTCGGCTTCGTCACGCCGACCGTGTGGCTCGGCGAGACCGTTGCCCGGTTCTGCTTCCTGCACCCCAACACCACGTCCGAGATGGTCGGCGACATCCTCGACTCGATGGGACCGTAGGGCGTCGCCGGTGAGGGCCCTCGTGCAGCGTGTCACCTCGGCCGAGGTGACCGCCGGCGCCGAGCTGGTCGGGCGGATCGGCCCCGGGCTGTGCGCCTTCGTCGGCGTCACCCACGCTGACACGGTCACGACCGCTGTGCGCCTGGCGGAGCGGGTGTGGGGCCTGCGGGTCTTCGAGGACGCCGCCGGCCTCGCCAACCTGGCGGCCGCCGACGTCGGCGGCCAGGTGCTCGTCGTCAGCCAGTTCACCCTCTACGCCGACACGAGCCGGGGCCGCCGCCCGTCGTTCGTGGGCGCAGCCCGCCCCGAGCAGGCCGAGCCGCTCGTCGACGCCGTCGCCGGCCACCTCCGCTCGCTCGGCGCTGTGGTGTCGACGGGGCGCTTCCGGGCGGAGATGCGGGTGGCGCTCGTCAACGACGGGCCGTTCACCGTCCTGGTCGAGGTGACCACCTGAGCGAGTGGCTACCGTGCCGGGCATGGAACCGACCAGTGGGGGCAGGGACATCCTCGTCACGACGATGAACGACGTGCCGGGCTACCGCGTGACCAGGGTCTTCGGGGAGGTGATGGGGCTCACGGTGCGCAGCCGCAACATCGGCTCCCAGTTCGGCGCCGGCCTGAAGGCGCTCGCCGGCGGGGAGCTCAAGGGCATGACGAAGAACCTGTACGTGAGCCGCAGGGAGGTCGTCGACCGGATGCTCGGCGAGGCCCGCCTGCTCGGCGCCAACGCCGTCATCGCTATGCGCTTCGACACCTCCGAACTGGGCCAGACCTGGACCGAGATCTGCGCCTACGGGACCGCCGCCACGATCGAGCCGGCATGACGCCGGCAACCCCCGCCTCCGGGTACCGCGCGTAGCCGCCCGAACCGCGCGCAGCCCCCCGAACCGCGCGCACTGACGACGGTATGCCGTCGTGCCTGCGCGCGGTTCGCCTCGCGGCGCGCGGTTTACCCGCCGGGAGGGCGCCCGCCACTACGGCGAGAGGCAGCGCCGGCACCCAGAGCGAGATCTTGGCTGCCGAGCGAGCCGTCGCGGCGCCGCCTGCCGTCCCGCGCCGGCCCTACGGCGACCACAGCTCCGTCACCCGGTGGCCGAGCTCGGCGAGGAGGCTGCGCAGCAGCGGCAGGGACAGGCCCATGACCGTGCCGGGGTCGCCGTCGATGCCGGCGACGAACGGCGCCCCCCGGCCCTCCAGGGTGAACCCGCCGGCCACGGCGAGCGGCTCACCGGTGGCGACGTAGGCGGCGATCTCGCCGTCGTCGGGCTCGCCGAACCGCACGGCTGTCGCCCCGACTGCCGACGCCGCCGAGCCGGTGGCGGTGTCGATCAGGTGGTGCCCGGTGCGCAGGACGGCGCTGCGGCCGCGCAGCGCCCGCCACCGGGCGGTGGCCACCTCTGGGCTCTCCGGCTTCCCCACCGCCACACCGTCGACGTCGAGCAGCGAGTCGCAACCGAGGACGAGCCTCCCCGTGGCCCGGCCGCCGCCGGCGACGGCTTCGGCCTTGCGGCGGGCGAGCGTCGCCACGAGCGTCGCCACGTCGGGCGCGTCGACGGACTCCTCGTCCACGCCGCTCACGACCACCTCCGGGTCGATGCCCGCCGAGCGCAGCAGGCGGAGCCGGGCGGGCGACGCCGAGGCCAGGACCAGGTGCTTCACTCCTTGGTGGCGACGGCGTTGGGCGTGACATGCGACCGCGGCTCGAAGCGGCCCGCCTCGATGTCGCGCTGCTCGCCGCCCAAGGTGGCGCGCAGCTCCTGGCGGCATGCCGTGCATGGCCCGTAGAACCGCTCGTCGGCCTCCTGGCCGCAGCGCGGGCAGGTCACAGGCCCAGCTCGGCCGAGCACGCCGGCCACGCTCCCCAGCCGCTCTGGGCCTGCAACTTCTTGGCGGCGGCGTCCTGCATGGCGGGCGGCTCCAGGTCGGGGCGGCCAGGGAAGCCGAGGCCCTGCCACGTCTGCTCGCTGAACTGGTAGGCGCCGTAATAGCCGTTGCCGGTGTTCTCCCGGTAGTTGTTCCCCGACTCACACATCCGCAGCTGCAGCCACACCCCGCCGGCGTTGCCGCCCGCCGCCGGCGCCGGTGCTGACGGGGACGCCGGAGCAGCGCTGGTCGGTGGTGTCGTCGAGGGTGGCGTCGTCGATGGTGGCGCAGGCGAGGGTGGCGTCGTCTTGGCTGGCGTCGTCGAGGGTGGCGTGGACGCGGGAGCGGCGGGCGGGATCGTCGATGGACCAGCGCTCGCCGGCGGCGGGGAGGTCTGGGACCTCACCACGGCCACCAGCCCTCCGCCGACGGGTTCGCCCTGAGTGGCGGGGACTTTCGGCATGGCCGCCATGCGCGCCTCCAACACGACCAGCTGGCGCTGCTCCGCCATGGCGGCGGCCAGTGCCACGCTCCGGTCGGCGGCCGCCTGGGAGGCGTCGGCCCGGGCGATGGACTCCTCCCGGCGGATCAGGGCGACGGCGGCCCAGACCCGCCGCTCGCTCAGGTGGTAGGCGTCGAGGTGGTCAGCCACATTGCCCGACGCGATGGCGAGGTACTCGCTGCTCACGAGCGGGGCGAGCGCGGCGGACTGTGCCGGGGCGACCACGCCGGCGCCGGTGTAGCTGCGGAGGGCGGCTGCTGTCAGTGTCGACCGGCTGGCAGCGACCGCCGTCCGCAGCCGGCGCAGGGCCGCCAGCTGGACGTGGAGCTGCTGGGTGAGGGCAGCGGCCTCGGTGGCGGCGGCGTCGAACTGCGCCGTGAGGTCATGGATGCGTGTCGATTCGGCCACGATGCGTGCCTGGAGGGCAGCCACCCCGGAGTTGCTGGGCGCGGCGTTGCCTGGCGCCGCGGGGACGACGAGCAGGGCCACGGTGAGGACGGTGCCGATCACCGACTGCGTCGTCCGGCGGCCGATCCCAAGGCGGCTCGCTGGCACACTGCTGCAGGCCAAGACGGCCGGTGACGCTAACCGAGTGACGGCGGCCACTCAAGAGGCGCTCACTTGCCGCCGGTACCGGTCGCGGCCCAAGCTGGTGCGATGAGAGGGGACGCCGAGCTCGATGGCACGCCCGACTGGCACCGCCCGCTGTGGCACACACCCGCCGCCGCCCTGTCGGCGGACACCGCTCAGAGCGCTGGCATGCGCCGGCGGGAGGGCATCTCCGGGCGGCGCTGCGGTTCGGCGGAGCTGTGGATGGGCGAGACGGTCGTGGCCGGCGGGGCGCGCTCGTCCGACCACCACCACGGCCCCTCCGAGACTGGGATCTACGTCGTCGCCGGCCACCCGGTGTTCGTGTTCCTGGAGGACGGCCGTGAACGCCGGGTGGCCACCGCCCCCGGTGACTACGTCTACGTGCCGCCGTGGGTTCCCCACCGCGAGGAGAACCCCGGCCCGGTGCAGGCGGTGGTCGTCCTGGCTCGGACGACCCAGGAGGCGGTCGTGGTCAACCTTCCGTCCCTGGCACCGCCGGCGTGAGCGTCGCCCGCCGGGCTCCACACCTCGCGTCGCGCCTGCAGGGGCTCGGCACGACCGTCTTCGCCGAGATGTCGGCGCTCGCCGAGGCGACCGGGTCGGTCAACCTCGGCCAGGGCTTCCCGGACACCGACGGACCGGTCGAGGTGGCCGAGGCGGCGATGGCGGCCATCCGCGACGGCCGCAACCAGTACCCGCCGGGCCCGGGCATCGCGCCGCTCCGGGAGGCGATAGCCGCCCACCGGCAGCGCTTCTACGGCCAGCACCTCGATCCGGACACCGAGGTGCTCGTCACTGCCGGGGCGACCGAGGCGATCACCGCCGCGGTGCTGGCGCTGTGCGAGACCGGCGACGAGGTGATCCTGATCGAGCCGTACTACGACTCGTACCCCGCCGCCGTCGCCCTGGCCGGGGCGCGTCCCCGCCTGGTGCCGCTCCGCCCCCCTTCGTGGGAGCTGGACGTCGACGCGCTCGGCACGGCGGTGACTGCCCGCACCCGCCTGGTGATCGTCAACTCGCCGCACAACCCCACCGGCCGCGTCCTCACGGACGGGGAGCTCGCTGCCGTAGCCGCCGCCTGCGTGGACCACGACCTGATCGCCGTCACCGACGAGGTCTACGAGCACCTGGTCTACGACGGCCTCCGTCACCGCCCGCTCGCCGGCTACCCGGGGATGGCGGAGCGGACCCTTACGGTCTCGAGTGCCGGCAAGACGTTCGCGTTCACGGGCTGGAAGGTGGGGTGGGCGTGCGGGCCGGCCCCCCTCGTGGCGGCGGTGCGAACCGTGAAGCAGTTCCTGACCTACGTCAACGGGGCGCCCTTCCAGCCGGCGGTGGCGATGGGGCTCGGGTTGGCGGACAGCGTGTTCTGCGACGCCGCCGACGCGCTCGCCGCCGGCCGCGACCTGCTCTGCGACGGGCTCGTCTCGGTCGGCTTCGAGGTGGCGGCCCGTCCGCAGGCCGGGTACTTCGCCGTGGCGGACGCAGCGCCGCTCGGCGGCACCGACGCCGCCGCCTTCTGCCGGGAGCTGCCGCACCGAGCCGGCGTCGTGGCCATCCCCGTGTCGGCGTTCTGCGAGCGCCGCGACGACGTCGCCTCGCTGGTGCGCTTCGCCTTCTGCAAGCGACCGCAGGTCCTGGAGGAGGCGGTGCGCCGCCTGGGCCGTCTCTGAGCCGGGCCGGGGCCTGCGCCGTCAGCCCGTCGCCACCTCCCGGAGCGCCCCGGTGCGCACGTCGTAGACGAAGCCCCGGATGCGCTTGGACGGAAGGAAGGGGCTGGCCTGCAGGCGTCGGACCGCCTCGCGCACGTCCCGCTCGACGTCGTCGAAGCCACCGAAGGAGAAGGCCGGTCGCCGGCCCGTCTCCCGCTCGATGGCGTCCTCCAGCTCGCCGTCGGCCAAGCCCTCCATCCCGCACTCCGTGTGGTGGATCACCATGACCTCCTCGGTGCCGAGCAGCCTCTGCGAGAGGACCAGGCTGCGGAGGGCGTCGTCGGTCGCCACGCCGCCGGCGTTGCGGATCACATGGGCGTCGCCGTCGGCCAGTCCGAGCGCACGGGCCGGGTCGATGCGCGCGTCCATGCAGGTGAGCACGGCGATCCTCCGCCGTGGCGGCGCAGGCAGAGCCCGCTCGGCGAGGCGCGCGGCGTACGCGGCGTTGTTTGCGACCACCTCATCGGTTGCGGTCATACGTCCCTCCTTCGGTCGAACATCCATCCACCCCGGCGCCGGCTCAGTCACCGCCGGCGCCGGCTCAGAGGTGGTGGATGGCGTTGGCGCCGTACAGCGCCAGGACCACCGCTGCGACCACGAGCAGCACCATGAGGATGCTGAAGACCAGGTCGGCCTTGCGCGTCACCAGGCCGTAGATCCCGACGATCTGGGCGAGGAGGAGCGCGCCGCCGGCGGCGTAGAGCTCGGTCACACTCACGCGGTGGCACCTTCGGCAGACATCGGCGTCACGGTAGTTGGCCGGCCCCCGTGGCATGGTGCATCGCGGCGCTCAGCGACGACGGAGGAGCTCGACGGCCGCTGCCACGTCGCTGTTCCAGACGGTCACCTCGTTGCCGGTGTCCAAGAGGCGCGCCGCCAGGGCGCGCCCCATCCTGCCCATGCCCAGCACCGCGACCCTCACCTCTACCAGCCTACGGCGGGTGAAGTCCTACCTGAGGTTGCGGGTGACGGCGCTGACGGCCGGCGCTGATTGCCGGCGTCAGTAGCGGTAGGCGTCGGCCTTGAACGGGCCGTCGATGTCGACGCCCAGGTAGGAGGCCTGGCGCTCGGTGAGCGAAGTCAGCTTCACGCCGAGCTTGTCGAGGTGGAGGCGGGCGACCTTCTCGTCGAGCCGGCGGGGAAGGACGTGGACGCCGACGGGATAGTGCTCGGTGCGGGTGAACAGCTCGATCTGGGCGAGCACCTGGTTGGTGAAGCTGGCGGACATCACGAAGCTCGGGTGGCCCGTGGCGCAGCCGAGGTTCACGAGGCGGCCCTCGGCGAGGACGATGACGGCGTGGCCGTCAGGGAAGACCCAGGCGTCCACTTGCGGCTTGACGGTCTCCCGCCGGATGCCGGGATACCGGGCGAGGCCGGCCATGTCGATCTCGTTGTCGAAGTGGCCGATGTTGCAGACGATGGCGTTGTGGCGCATACGGCTCATGTGCTCGGCGGTGATCAGGTCCCGGTTGCCGGTCGCCGTCACGAAGATGTCAGCTGTGTCGACGACATCGTCGAGGGTGAGCACCTGGTATCCCTCCATCGCCGCCTGGAGGGCGCAGATGGGGTCGACCTCCGTCGCGATCACCCTGGCACCCTGGCCGCGGAGTGACTGGGCGCAGCCCTTGCCGACGTCACCGAAGCCGCAGACGACGGCGGTCTTGCCGGCGACCATCACGTCCGTGGCCCGGAAGATGCCGTCCAGCAGGGAGTGGCGGCAGCCGTAGAGGTTGTCGAACTTGGACTTGGTCACGGAGTCGTTGACGTTGATGGCCGGGAACAGCAGCGTGCCGGCCGCTGCCCGCTGGTAGAGCCGGTGGACGCCGGTGGTCGTCTCCTCGGTGACACCCTTGATCGACTGGGCGGTGCGGGTCCAGAGCGTCGGGTCCTCCCGCAGCGTGCGTTGGAGGGTGGCGACGATGACTCCCCACTCCTCGGAGTCCTCCGGGCCGAGGTCCGGGACTGCACCGGTGCGCTCGGCTTCGACCCCGAGGTGGACGAGGAGCGTTGCGTCGCCCCCGTCGTCGAGGATCATGTTGGGGAGTTGCCCGTCCGGCCAGTGCACGGCCTGGTGGGTGCACCACCAGTACTCCTCCAGGGTCTCCCCCTTCCAGGCGAACACCGGGATGCCTGCCGCGGCGATCGCCGCTGCGGCGTGGTCCTGGGTGGAGAAGATGTTGCAGCTCGCCCAGCGCACCTCGGCGCCGAGGGCGACGAGGGTCTCGATGAGCACGGCCGTCTGCACTGTCATGTGCAGCGAACCGGTGATGCGGGCGCCGGCCAGCGGCTTGGCGTCGCCGTACTCGTTGCGCAGCGCCATCAGGCCGGGCATCTCCACCTCGGCCATGTCCAGCTCTCGGCGGCCGAAGTCCGCCAGCCCGATGTCCGCCACGCGGAAGGCGGGGCCGGGGGACGCGATGGTGTCGGTCATGGGGCAACTCCTCGGGTCGGGGGCGACTGGCGCCGCCGGGTGCACGGGCAGGCGCGCGCGGCCCGCCCGCAGGGCCGGGGCCGTCTGGCCCTTCGCACCTGGCCGGCCCGGGACGGTGGCAGCGTACCGGCTGCCGGCTGCCGGCTGGAGCGGCTGGGGGGGCTGGGGTGGGCGCCTGGGGCGATGGCGGTCGCTGTGGCGGTTGCCGGTTGCCGGTGAGGTCCCTGGTACCGTCCGCCGGATGCCGAGTGATGACGTCGCCCCGGCCGCGGCCGTCGCAGCACCGCCGGGCCGGGCCCTGTTCGTCGCCGCCCACCCCGACGACATCGACTACGGCTGCGCCGGTACGGTCGCATGGCTCGTGTCCACCGGTTGGCAGGTTGCCTACTGCCTCGTCACCGACGGGGAGGCTGGTGGCTACGACGCCACCGTCCCGAGGGAGCAGATGCCCGGCATCCGGCGTGCGGAGCAGGCAGAGGCGGCCCGCGTCCTCGGAGTCTGCGATCTGCACTGGCTCGGCCATCCCGACGGGGGCGTCGAGGTGACGCTCGCACTGCGCCGGGACCTCACAGCGGTGATCCGGACGGTGCGGCCGCAGCGGGTCATCTGCCCCAACCCGCAGCGGGCCTGGGAGAGCATGTACGGCAGCCACCCCGACCACATGGCCTCCGGCGAGGCGACGTTGCGGGCGGTGTACCCGGATGCACGCAACCCGTTCGCCTTCCCCGAGCTGCTGGCCGGGGGACTGGAGGCCCACAGCGTGGACGAGGTCTGGGTGGTCGGCGGACCCGATCCCGACGTGGTCCTCGACGTCACCGGGTTCTTCGACTTGAAATGCGAGGCGCTGCGCGCCCACCTCAGCCAGGAGACGGACCGAGACGGCCATCTCGAGCCGATGCTCAGGGAGTGGATGGGCGGCACGGCGCAGCGCGCCGGCCTGCCCGGGGGCCGCTTGGCCGAGGCCTACCGCCGCATCGACACTCGCTGATCCCGGCCGTCGAGGCGCGGCCAGCGGGCAGGTTGCTCCGGCTCAGCCGGGGTGCGCCCCTCGCCGCGTTGGGGCGGGGAGGGAGCAGCACCCGGCCGGGCAGCCG
>JAJZJY010000097.1 GCA_021809885.1 Actinomycetes bacterium | reverse complement strand
GGAAGACGTGGTTGTCCTCGTCGAGGAGGCCGTTGGCGGGGTGGAGCAGGCCGAGGTGCTCCCAGCTCGCCGCTGCCAGGCCGGTCTCCTCGGCGAGCTCCCGCCGGGCGGCGTCAAGGGGATCCTCTCCGTCGGTGCGGCCGGCGGGCACCTCCAGGGACCAGCGGCCGACGGTGTAGCGGTAGAGGCGCACGAGGGCCACCCGGTCCCGGTCGTCGACGGCAACGACGAACACGGCCGGTTGGTTGACCACCGTGTAGTACTCGCCGGGACTGCCGTCAGGGCGGGACACCTCGTCGCGGACGACCCGGTACCAGGGGTTGGTGTGGACGACTTCGCTGCCGTGGCGCAGCCACGGGCCGCGAGCCTCGCTCACCACCCCTCGACCGCCCCCGCCGTCGCGCGGGGGTCGCTGCCGCCGGCGAGGGTCGTGAGGCCGGCGTCGATCAGGTGGGCGTGGCCCCACTCCCCGCTCCAGGCATCCCCGACCACCACGTCGTGGCCACGGTCGCGCAGGCCGGCCGCCCAAGCTTCGGGGGCGTTGCCCTCGAGGTGGACCTGCACGCGCCCGCCGGCGCGCCAGGTGTCGAATCCGCCGCTCGGCCCGGCGGCTCCGAGCGTGAACCGCCCGGCGGCCACCGCCTCGCCCGGGTCCTCCCCGGCGGCGAGCAGCCGGGCCAGCAGCTGGAGGAGGATCTGCGGCTGGGCGTCGGCGCCCATGGTGCCTAGCACGGCGCGCAGCGAGCCGTCGGGGCGGGTGACGAGGGTGGGGCAGAGGGTGTGGGGCGGCCGGCGGCCCGGTCGGTACTCAGCGGGGTGGCCGGGCTCGAGCGAGAAGCCCTGCCCCCGGTTGTGGAGGAAGATGCGCGATCCCGGGGCGATGAGCCGGCTGCCCCACCCGGACGCGTTGGACTGGATCAGGCTCACGCCCATCCGGTCGCCGTCGACGGCGCACAGGGCGATGGTGTCGCCGGCACCGGTGGGCACGCCGAGAGCACCGGCTCTGCGGGGATCGATGGCGGCGCGGCGAGGGGCGAGACGTGCGGGCGACAGCAGCTCGCCGGCGTCGGCTGAGTCGTGGAGGACGAGGAGGCGGTCGTGGGCGGCCTGGCGCGACGCCTCGATCAGCAGGTGCGCCCAGCCCGGATCGTGCGGATCGGGAAGGTCGAGGCCCCCGGCGATCCAGGCGGCCGCGGCGGTCAGGTAGCCCTGCGAGTTGGGGGGCGCCGTCCAGATGCGGTGGCCCCAGGCGCCGGCACCGACGGCCGCCACCCAGTCTGCCTGGGGGCGGTCGAGGTCCTCGGCGGTGTGCTCGCCGGCGGTGACAGCGAGGAACCCCTCCCCGAGCTCGCCACGGTAGAAGGCCGCCCGGTCCCCGGTGGCGATGGCGTCGAGGGCGCGGCCGACCCCGCTGCGGCGGACGATGCTTCCGGGGCAAAGTCCTCCCGGGATCCGGTAGTCCTCGGCTTCCGTCAGGTCCGCCACGCGGTCGAAGGCGGCGGCCAGGCCGGGTGAGGCGGGGAATCCCTCGAAGGCGTAGCGACGGGCGGCGGCGAGGACCTCGGCGAGCGGCAGCCGCCCGAAGCGGGCGTGCAGCGCCAGCCAGCCGTCGGCGCAGCCGGGTACCGTGACCGCCGCCGGGTGGTCGGATGCGGGCATCGTCAGGTGGCCCTCGGCCCGCAGCCGGTCGGGGTCGGCGCCCGAGCCGGCACGGCCGGAGGCGTTGAGCGCCACGACCTCCTGACCGGGCCCGGGGTGCACGACGGCCCACAGGTCGCCGCCCAACCCGCACATGTGCTGGGTGGTCACGGCCAGCACGGCGCTGGTCGCCACGGCGGCATCGGCGGCCGTGCCGCCCCGGCGGAGGGCGTCGACGCCTGCGCCGGCGGCGAGATGGTCGACGGCGCACACCATGCCGGCGGGCGCGAAGCGGGACGGGACGGGCTGGAGCTGCTCGAAGGGCCCTTGGGCGCTCACGATGCCCGGTGCTCGGCTTCCCGTACGCGGGCCTGGTCGGTGAGGACCGTGCCTGCCGGAAAGGCCCGCTCGCGGGTCTCGCGTGCCAGCTTCGAGAGCTCGTTGCCGGGCATCATGGAGAGCAACGGCACAGTGGACCCGACGTCAGCTGCAGTGGCCATGCGCGCATCGTAAGCGCACCAAACGGCCAGCACCACGGGTACAGTCGAGTGTCCAGACGAGGAGGCCCGGTTGCCCGACCGGACGAGCGGGGACGCAACTCAGACGGAGCGGTCGCTGGTGCCTCGGCGGTGGAGGCGGCCGAGGGAGGGCCGGCGCGCGCCGGTGCCGCCCAACCCGTCGACGAGCGCGCTCGACAGCCTGCTCGAGGCTTCGAGCCTCGAGCCGGAGCACGTCGCTGCCGCGGCCGCCACCGAGGCGGCGGCCACCGACGAGGAGCAGTACGGGCGCCCCGGTCCGCCCATCGACGGGCGCTCGCCGTTCTTCGTCGCCATGACCGCCACCTTCGGCGTCGCCCTCGGGGTGCTCGGGGTGCTGGTCGTCTACTTCAGCCGGGGCATGCTGTTGTTGCTGCTGCTCTCGCTGTTCATCGCGGCCGGGCTCGACCCGGTCGTGGCGTTCTTCCAACGCCGGCGCATGTCGCGTCCCGTGTCGGTCGTGGTCGTCATAGCCCTGCTGCTGCTGGTGTCCGCCGGCATCGGTGATCTCGTCATCCCCGTCCTCGTCCAGCAGATCACCCATCTCGTCAACGCCCTGCCCCGCTACTTCCACCAGCTCAACAACAGCAGCTCGTTCCTCGGCCGGATCAACCACCGCTTCAGCGTTGAGACGAGGATCAAGGACGCCCTGACCAAGAGCTCGTCGAGCATCGCCACCGGCCTCCTCGGATTTGGCCGCCGGGTACTCGGGGCCCTCACGAGCACCCTGATCGTGATCGTGGTATCCATCTACCTGCTGTTCGACCTGCCCCGCTTCAAGCGGCTGGTGTACAGCCTCACGCCCCGCAGCCGCAGGGCGCGGGTGGTGCTGCTCGGCGACGAGATCTTCGTCAAGGTCGGCGGGTACGTGCTCGGCCGCATCGTCATCTCGGTCATCAGCGGGCTGGGCACGTGGGTGTGGTGCCTGGTGTTCGGCGTGCCGTACCCGTTGCTGCTCGCGGTGCTCGTGGCGATCTTCGGCCTGCTCCCCGTGGTCGGCTCGACGATCGGGGGGTTGATCGCCGCCGCCGCCGCCCTCACGGTCTCGGTCCCGATCGCGATCGCCACCGCCAGCTTCTACATCCTCTACCGGCTCTTAGAGGACTACGTGCTCACCCCGCCGATCATGAACAAGACCGTCGACGTTCCCGGGCTCGTGACGGTGATCGCCACGCTCATCGGCGCCGTGCTCCTCGGGATCATCGGCGCGCTCATAGCCATCCCGGTCGCCGCCGCCGTGAAGCTGATCGTGGAGCAGGTCGCAGCGCCCCGCCTCGAGCGCAGCTGAGCCCGGGAACCAAACCCTGCCCGGCCGTCGTCGGATGGGCATGGCCGCACGGTTCCCCCTCCTCGCCGCCGTCCTCGTCCTCGGCACGGCGGCTGTCGCTGCCGGCTGCGGGTCGGCGGGATCGTCGGCTTCCTCGGCTGCTGGCGCCTCGTCGGCCGGATCCACCGCGCCGGCGGCGCGCTCCGCCATCGCCTCGACGCCGCTGGCTGGGACCGGGTCAGGCGGAGCGGTCCACTCAGCGGCGCTCGGTGTCGAGGTCAAGCCCGCCGGTCCCGACATCGTCGAGACGGCGGCAGAGGACGTGGCGGTACCGGCGAGCGACGTGGCACCCGACGCCGGCCGGCTGACGGTGCTCGCCGTGCGGGAAGGTGGCTACGTGCAGACTTCCAACGTGTCCACCGGCCCGCATCCGGCGGCCACGCTCACCGTGCGGGTGCCCAACGGCTCGCTCCCGGCGACGATGGCCGCCGTCGGGCGGCTCGGGACGGTGATCGACCAGACCGAGGCGGGCCAGGACGTCACCGGCCAGGTGGTCGACCTCGCCCTGGAGGAGGCCAACCTCCAGAAGGAGGCTCTGGCCGTACGCGCCATACTCGGCCACGCATCCAAGGTGTCCGATGTGCTCGCCATCCAGAACGAGCTGTTCACCCTGCAGGGCGAGATCCAGCAGGTGCAGGCGCAGCGCAACGGGCTCGCCAACCGGGTCGCCTACGCCACGCTGTCGGTCACCCTGGCTGCCAAGGTCGCCGCCGGCGCCCACCACCGGGCTCGCCCGGGCGCGCTCGCCCGTTTCTGGCAGCTGGCGTCGGGCCACACGGTGCAGACCGTGCGGGGGCTGTTCCTCGCCATCGGGTGGTTCGCCCCCGGCATCCTCGTCCTCGCCGCCGCCGGCCTGGTCTACGCCGGCCTGCGATGGCGCCGGCGGAGGGCCCGGGCGGGCGCAACCCGCCCCCCGGGCCCGGACACAGCAAGCTTGAGGGCGTGACCACCTCGCTCGTCGTGGGCAACCCATTGGGGCCGCTGCTGCTCAGCGCCGACGACGGGGCGTTGACCGGCGTGCGGTTCCGGCCGTGGGCCGCCCCATGGGTACACCACGTCGATCCCCCGGGCGAGCGCCTGGATGGCCTGCCGCGATCCCGATGTCAGCGGCTCCACCCAATCGAGAAGGGTGGGCGTCTGCCCCATTCGGCCGTGGCGGGGACACCGGGTCGAATGGGACATGTTGGTCCTCACCAGAACCGAAGGCGGGCTCCGACCCGTTGTTTGGGCAGTTGTCTGCGATTATCGCGGTCAACTGCCCGAACAACGCGATGGCGATGGCCCGTTGCCGACCCTGCCGGTCCCTCCGGATCTTCCGCCCTCCTGGCTCTTCCGGCCCTTCCGGGAGGGTCCTTCCGGCAGTTACACGTCATCACAGGCAGCGAGATCTCTTCGAGCGCGAGCTCGACCGCAACCCGTCGTCCACCCGGGGCTGAGCAGCTGCTGTCGATCCAACGCTCCACGAGAGTGCAGCAGGTCATGGTCGCGCCGCGCGCCCATCTCGACGGGATCTCCGGGGCGTCGCCGACCGGATGGCGGCGCTCGGCTCGGCGTCCTGCCGGCCGACCGGACCGACCGGCTCCGCCTCGACGGACTCGTCACCAGTTCGACTTGCTCGATGCCCGCCAGAAGGTCCTCGAGCGCCCGTACGCGCTGGCAGCAGCTCTCCGGTGGCGGCTCGATCGTGCGGCGGGCCATCCGTGAGGCCGGCGAGGTCGGCATCGACGTGCACGTGATCGCACGGCGCGAGCCGCCCTCCTGGGAGGTGGACCCGTTGTCGGAAGGCGGCTGAAGCCGTGGATGCAGGGCGCGGGCCGCTCCTTCGGCGCCCGTCCGGAGGTTTGCACGCTCCCTCCGGGAGGGAACTCATTCAGCAACCGGCCGTCGAGCCGGCCGCTCAGGGAGGCAATTCCATGATCGGTGACATACTCGTCGCCCTGCTCATCACGGCAGTCGCGGTGGTGCTCGGCATCATCGTCCATCCAGTGCTGTTCTTCCTCGTGATCCTCGCCATCGTGTGGCTGTTCGCACGGAGGGGCACGCGTCGCGGCGTGGGCGTGTAGACCGACACCACCGGGGCACTTCGGCAGCGGCGCCGGCCAACGTGAATGGCGCCGGCGCCAGCCCCGCGCCTTCTTGGTCCCCACGTGCCCTCACCTCAGGTTGCCCCGGTTGGCAGCCGGCGGCGATTGGGTCAGTCCGCCACGTCGATCTTGGCGACGACCCGGGACACGAACTCCTGCCACCAGCCCCGTGGCGCATCGGTGTAACCCAGCCGACGACAGTACCGGTCCGCCACCTACCGACCCACAACTCCGATCCACCAGTAGTAATATCGGCTAACGAGCTACTTGGTGGGCGAGCCCACCTGGTGGCGGTGGACGGAGGTTCGGAGGTCCGGAGGTCCGGAGGTCCGGAGGTCCGGAGGTCCGGAGGTCCGGGATGGTCGTCCTCGAGGTCTGTGCGGGCGTGCTCATCGCTGCGCTGGCCACGGCGACGGTGGGCGCGATCGCTGTCGGGATGCTCGGGATGGCCGGCGCCATCCGGCTGGCGCCCTGCCGGCGTTGCGGACGCCTCGGCGTGACCTCCCTGGACCAGCCGCTGCGGTCCTGCATGCACTGCCGGCACGGCTGGGTGCTGCACCCCCTCTACCAGTGGCACCATGCGCACCCGCACCCGCACCCGCACCCGCACCGACCCGGCCACGGTCGCAGCGACGAGCGCCCCGCAGGACATCTCAGGCCGTGGTGAGCACCTGCTTCAGCACGGTAGCGGCGGAGCGGTCCAGATCCTTGGCGGCGGTGACGAGCACCACCCCGCTGTCCTTTGCCCGGGTCCGTAACCGGGCGGCGGCGGACCTCGCAGGCTCGTGGGCGAGCTCCTCGCGGTAGCGGTGGGCGAAGTCCGAGAATCGGCCCGGGTCGTGCCCGTACCACCGCCGAAGCGCTGTGCTCGGTGCCACCTCCTTGGCCCACTCGTCAAATGGCGCGCCCTCCCTTGCGACCCCACGCGGCCAGAGCCGGTCCACCAGCACCCGGGCGGAGCCCGCATCCGGGCGGTCGTGGACCCGAGCGATGTCCACGGAGCCGCCCCTGGCTGCCGCCGCTTGGGGTCCGTCGGCGGGACCGAAGCCGTGGGGAGCGTGGACCGGGCCGAGGCCCGCCCAGGCGTGGGGAAGGTCGAGAGCCAAGCGGTGGAGCTCTTCGAGGTGCAGGGCCGACAGCGTCTCGAGGCGGGACGCTCCCCGGTCGGTCAGGCCCAGGCGCACGACGCGGTGGTCGTCGTGGCTGCGGGTGCGCTGGACGAGCCCGGCGGCCTCGGCTCGGTCCACGAGGCCCACTGCGCTGTGGTGGCGGAGCAGCAGGTAGTCGGCAACCTCACCGACTGTGGGGCCTTCGGGATCGGCGTGCCCTCGGATGGCCAGCAGCAGTTGGTGCTGGGCGGGTGTCAGGCCGGCGGAGCGCGCCTGGCGGCCACTCCAGGCCTCGAAGTGGCGCAGGCCGGTGCGCAGCGTGAGTAGTCGAGCATAGGCAGCATCCGACAGCGGCACTCATCATACGATAGCATCGGTACACGATGCAGTCGTTGCAATGCCTGTGGCGTCGGACCCAGGGCCGGCTGCGAAGGGGCCCCGGGGGTGAGCGAGGAGGGGGCCTCATCTGGGCCTCATCGGAAACGGGGTGGCGGGTGTGCCGGTTCACGATGCGCCGCAACCCGACGCGGCCTGTCGGCCGCCTCCACAGCTGAAATTGTGCGTGATTCGATTCGCTTCAGATTCAGACGAGGCACAGCGGCCGAGGGCATGCCGGCGGTGGGTGTGGCGCCGTCGGTGGGTCTCGCGGGTTGGTACCACCGCGCAGGGCGTTCGGACGGAGAAGGGCCCGGGAAGGTTTGGAAGGTTGTTGTCGTGGAGCGACAACAACCTTCCAACGTTTGCCGCCGCCCGGCCACGGAGGTCTGCTCTGACTACGCTAAGTGGTCGACAGATGCTGCCGCCCGGCCGTTCAGACCTGGTCCAGCGCCTCCACCTAGATCTCCGTCCTCCTCACCGAGGATCGAGCTGTCGCCCGATGGGGGTCACGGAGTCCGGTCGGGTGCTGCTGAGCCACCCGAGGACGCCGACGCCAACGGGCAGCCACGCCGCGGTGATGTGCGGCGCCCGTACCATGCCACGAACCCAATCCGTGACAGCACGATGCCGGTCCGAGGCCCCCACGTCGGGACCCCAAGTCCCGGGCCAGCCCCCGTGACCTGCGCTTGCTCGCGAGCGAGCGAGCACCCCCAACGGGATTCGAACCCGTGCTGCCGCCTTGAAAGGGCGCGGCAGCCGTCCCGCTCACCTGCGATGTCTCTACAAACTACGTGGTCAGCAGCGGTATCGGGTATCCGGCAACGCCCCTTCCTGACCGTCGGAGACCCTCCGTGATGGCACGGTGATGGCACGCGCCGGATCGTCGACGCGATCGACTGCGCAACGCTCAGATCGGGCGCCAGCAGAGCCGGCAGGACCCCCAGGCCCACCCCTGGCGCCTCGATGCGCGGTAGTAGTCTTCGGCGGCCTTCCTGAACCTCTCGTCGGCGGGCTGGCGCTGGAAGTGTCGGCCAATGCTCACTACCGCGACGGGGCCGGCGCCGGCCGCCTTGAGCGCTGCTGCTGCGCTCTGGACGTGGGATCCGGTCGTCCATGTGTCGTCGACGACGAGGATCGGTTCGCCGGCGAGGGGCTCTGCGATCCACCGCCCGGCGTCGAAGACCCGACCGGCGAGAGCGCCGTGGCTGGTCGGCCGGAGCAGGGGGCGGTACCGGTCGCGCGTGGATGGGATGACGGTTCCGACCATGTGCTCGAGCGGATGCTCACCTGTGCGTCCCCCTCCGCTCGGCACGGTGGTCACCAACGGGAAGCGCTCGCACCCGGCCGCGCCGGTGAAGCAGGCCTCATGGGTGGTGAGCCACCTCCACAGCAGAGCGGCAAGGCGTAGGGCGATCTCGGACTGGGCCGCGCTGGGCTGACCTTTGTACTTCCACAGCTCGTAGGCGAGCTGCTCCTCTTTGACGGCCAAGGCGACGAAGTCCACAGTGTCCGCTACGGCGTCGAGCCTCGTGTGGGCCTGATTGCACTGGTAGCAACGCGGCCAGCCACCGACCACGGCCGTCCCGCAGACCTCGCAGACGCCGGCGCCGGTGGACAGGACGGGGAGGAGGAAGTTGGCGTACCGTTCGGTCAGCTGGGTGGCCGTCGGCACGGCCAGCTACCAGGTCAGCTCGGAGACCGGGGTCAGGACCTCGGCGAGGCTCTTCACCACGTCGTCGATGTCCGACACCACAAAGGCCCCTGGACGCCGGGCGTACTCACGGGCCCAGTCGTGCTCGAGCAGCGAGTCGAGGAGGAAGATCGGCCGGCCGTGCTCAAGCGCCAGGCGTGCTTGCATCCTCGCCCCGCTCTTCCAGCCGGCCTCGATGACGACGGTGGCTGCGGCGTAGCCACTCATGACCGCGTTCCTCATCGGGAAGCTGTGCTTGGTTGGTGGTGCATCGGGCCAGAACTGGGACAGCACCAGGCCTTCCTCGCCGATGCGGGCCTGCAGCGCCGCATTCTCCGCCGGGTAGGAGCGGCGCAGTCCGGTGCCGATCACGGCCACGGCTCGGCCGCCGGCCGCAAGGGCGCCCTGCAGAGCCGCCGTGTCGATCCCTGCGGCCAGGCCACTGATGATCGGCACTCCACTGCTCGCCAGCTCCTCTGCCAGGCTTCGAGCCCGACGGCGGCCCTCCTCCGATGCCCGGCGGGTCCCGACGATGGCAACGCCGCCTGCATCGTCGACGTCGAGCTGGCCCCGGTAGGTGAGGAAGGGGGGTCGCTGATGTACGGTCCGGAGTTGCTCAGGGTAGGCGGCGTCGAGCACCGTAACGATGCCGATGCCGTCCCGGCGCCAGGAGTCGAGCTCGCCTTGGAGCGCAGTGAGGTCCGCCGACCCGTCTCCGAGTCGGTTGTCCGGGAACAGGCTGGTCTGCTGTGGGACCGCCTCGGCCCGGTCGAGCACGGCGACGGCGCTCCCGGCGAGCTCGACCTCGTCGGCCGTGTCGGTCCAGCGCATCCCCGGACGGCGAAGCAGCACCATCAGTGAGGCTGTTTCTCGATCGTCCATGATCAGATGCTAATCGAACGTACGTTCGCAAAGATGGACCTTGGCACCGAGTGTGAGGCTAGTTGGCCCACGCCTCGGGGCCGAGGAAGGCTCCGAGGGAGACCTCAGGCGCCGGTCATCGCCGGTCTTGCCGGTACCGCTCACGGCCGGCCGCCGCTCCGGGGTCCGACCCGGCCAACGCCTCGGCGAGCGCCAGCAGCAGCCCGACCCGCTCGGCCAGGGCGAGCTGGTCCCACTCGGCCAAAAGGACCTCGCAGATTGGGCCGATGTCAGCCTTACTTGCTAGACCGAACTTACGGCCGTTCTGGTGATGGATTTGGGCTGCTACCGGCACGGATAGACGCGGAACCCTCGCAGAGTGTAGGCACTAAATAGGTTGCGTGGGT
>JAJZJY010000096.1 GCA_021809885.1 Actinomycetes bacterium | reverse complement strand
CCCGCTCCCGTTCCTGGTCGACACCGGCGCAGCCATATCGGCGACGGTTCGCGGTAGGGACGGCCCTCGCGGGCCGCCCCCCGCACAGATCCCAGCGAGCGGAACTACCGCACTGGGCTCCTGCCTTAGGTCCTGGCGGCAAAGCGCACCTCGGGAAAGGGATGCACAGCGCGGGCAGGGGAAAGCCACCGCTTGGCCCGGCAGCCCATCCGCTCCCAGGTGAGACAATTGCGCTGGCTGCGGCGCCGAAGTGCCTTGAACCATGCACGGGTCACCTGGGTGCGGAACTGCGCGACGGCGTCGAGGTTGCCTGGCACGGCGTAGTAGTTGGCATGGCTTCGGACCACGCTTGCCAGGTGGCGTCCCTGTTCAGGGATGGGTAGATGCCTACGTCGCATCAGCTCGGCTCTCACCTGCTTCAGCTTCGTCCGCATCCGCTTTGCTATGGTGATGCGCCTGAGCCAGAACGCTCCGTTCTTGGACCTTCCACAAATACGGATGAAGCCGAAGAGCGCGAACGTCTCGGGTTTGCCAAGGCCACGGGCTTTCCGGTTACGGGCCGCGTAGCACCCGAACTCGATGAGCCGCGTCTTGTCAGGGTGCAGCTCCAGGTTGAACTTCGCAAAATGCCCCGACCAGGAGATCTTCAGATCGCCGGCCGCTCCGGAACGCTACCCAGCGACTCGACGGGGCTCCCGAGGATCGAGGCCAACCCGCGTCAGTCGTAGTGTTCACCGCCGTGTTGACACCGCTCACCAGTAGACCCCGACCGTGGTGAACCCGACAGCGGTTGCCCATTGCCACCGCTTGGGTGTAGGGTGATGTTGGCGATGGGGTTCGCTCACGTGCCGTAAGGCTGATGACTCCTGGTCGAAGTCGATACTTGCTGCGACTAGGAGGTCTGGCAGTGGTTGCCCAACTCTCTTCGGTGTCGGCCGCCCCGCCCCGTGAGCAACCCAGCGAGCCCAGTTGGCTGCGCAGCGGCCACGGGCCACCGGGCTCCCGGCCAGACAGCCCCGGGGCGGGATGGGTTGGCTTCCAGGCGTGCAACGAGAAGGTGGTCTACGTCCTGGAGGAGCGCCGACGCGCCGGCACACGGCTCTGGCGCAGTCGGGTCGTCTTGCGCGTCTCGGTGTTGGGCCGCGGTGCCGGCCGGTTCGCCTATGGAGCGGCGGTTCTTCCGGTGCTGCGCCGGGTGGGCTCCCTGGTCGTGCTCGGCGAGTGGCTTGCTCCCCGGCCGGTGGTTCGGGCTTGGGCACCCACCGATCGACCAGCCGGGCGGCACCGACGCGACGCCCGACGGCACTGTGCGCACCATGGGGGGGACCTGTCATGAGCTTTCCGAGGATCCTCGTGGGATGGGACGGATCGGAGTCTGCCGACGCTGCCCTACGGGTGGCCGTGTCCCATGCCCAGGAGTTCGGCGGAGACGTGGAGGCGCTCGTCGTCTTCGCAAAGCCCGGCACCTCTGCGGAGAACGGCAGGCAGGCTCCTGACCCCGAACGTCGTGAGGTGCTAGAGAAGTTCGCCGCCCTCTTCGAGACCGGGCCCGTGCGCCTCCGTGCCGTGGTCGAAGCGACGAGCCCGGCCAGGGTCCTGGCGCGCGTTGCCCGCGATCACGGTTTCGACCTGATCGCCATCGGCCGGCACTCGACGGGGCGCGACGGGGATGCGACGCTCCACGAGCTGGCCGCGCACAGCACCGTCCCGCTCCTCGTCGTGGGCCCCGAAGGTGCCGGCGACGTTGGCGAGTCGGTTGTGAGCGATCGTTGACATCCATCGAACCGCCACAAGGCGTCAACGGGCTTGACGGCGAGGAGCTGCCAGGGTCGAGCACGAGTCGCCGTTTCGGCCGACGGCGATTCGTGCGGGGTTCATCGCTACCTCGGAGGAACTGAGTGCGAGTCAACTTGCAAGGGTGCGAGCGCTGCTCGTGGGCTTCGCGTCCGCCGAGCTGCAGCACGGTGGATGGGATCAGACGCCCAGGTCCACGTGCTCCCCAACGAGCTGGGTCTCTGGCACTTCGGCCATCTCGACGACGAGGTCGCCAGGTCGGGGTGAAGGATCCGCCCGGTGTGCGGCACGAGAGGTCGCCGAAGAGCCCGGCCCCGACGTACCCATCGATCGGGTTGCCTTCGTGTTGGAGGTGTCGAGGGACGAAGCGGATCAGCACGTGCGCTCGGAAGGGCTGCCCCGACCGACCGGACCCATGAGCCCGTTATCTCTAAAGGGAAGCAACTTCGGCTTGGATTCGTGAACGGAGGGATCAGAGGGAGATGGGTAAGAGATCACGGATTTCCGAAGGAGTTGAGCAGCTACTTCAGAGCCTTGGAGACGATCTCGATACGGTCGTGTCCTCGCTCGAGGCACACGGCGTGCGGGCCAGGCCGAGGAATCCCGAAGAGTGCGTCCTCGCCCGTTACTTGAACGCCGTGATCGGCAGTGATCCGGCGATCTCGGCCGTGCATGTCTGGAGATATTCGGTGCGAGTCCGGTTGCGCTACCGCCTCCGGCGTTCTGTAGTCGTCCGGTTACCCGTGCTGCTCTCGGAGTTCATCGTCGTCTTCGACGGTCTGGGCTTTCCGCAATTGGTCGATGCTGGCGATGGACGGCACCGAGATGTCCAGAAGCTGCCGGCCGATACGCCGGGCTCCGCGTCGCCAAGTGACCAGGGGTCATGAGCCGATCGGTGTCCGCCGTCAGGACGGCCGCCTCTGCCCTGGCATGATTCCTGCCAGTGCCGGCACGGCCGTGCCAACCCGAGGGTAGGAAACCCCCATGAACATCAGACGCTTGCTGCTCGATGTGGACAAGGCCCTCGAGATTCCTTCCATCCTGGAGATAGCCGAAGCCATCGAGGGGGTGAAGGGGGTCGAGGGCGCAAATATCACGGTTACCGACATCGACACCGAGACGGTCGGGATGGAGGTCACCATCGAAGGGGATCACATCAACTACACCGATGTCGAACGGGCGATCGTGAAGGTTGGTGCCGCCCTGCATAGCATCGACGAGATCGTGGTGGGGGGCCGGATGGTCGAGCGGGTACCTCGCTCACGTTGAGCGCCGTCGTCTTCCGGGCACGACGATGGACGCTCCCGCTAGCCCTCGGGCTCTCCGACGGCATCCTCAACGCTCTCATCCTTGCCTCGGCCGCGCTGTTACACGACGGTCCCGGGATCACCCTCATCTTCGCCATGAAGGTCGGTTGCGTGGCGTTCGTGACCGCGATGTTCACGGTGTTCGTCGCCGAATATGCCGACGAACGGGCACATCTCTCCCGGGCGACCCAGCAGCTCAATCTCTCGGCGAGCGGCCACCTTGCGACGACGGGGCTTCGGCGCCGCGTCATGCGCAACGCAGCGGGAGGAGCGGTGATCGCCAGTTGCTCCAGTTTCGTCGGCGCGACGGTGCCACTGACCATTGGTAGCCTCATTCACGGCGCTCCATGGGTTGGTCTGGTGGTCGCCATTGTACTGCTCGGCGTGCTCGGGGCCGCGTTGGCGGCGAGCTTCGATGCACGGTGGTTGCCGTGGGCGGTGTGCTTGGTCGTGGCTGGCGTGGCGGTCGCGGCCATCGGTTCGGGACTGAACATCACCGGCTGAGCTGGTGACGCAACACCTCCCCGCTCGCGGGAGCGTCGCCGACGTATCGCTGAGCTGGAGGGAGCCCGGCGAGTCTCCGTGATCGGTTGAGTCTCCATGACCAGGCCGGTCACGGCCCAGTTCTCCCGAAGCTGCCCCAAGCCGCAAACTGGCGGTCTCTTTCGAGTCTCGAGCCGTCCCAGGGGCCGGTCGTTCAGCCGAGGTTGTTGCCTGGTCGCTTGGTGGACTGGGCACTCTAGCTCGTCTTCTTCCCGTCATCACCAATCTGCCCTTCCAATCGGTGCCGTACCGACCTCGAAGTGCCGCCTCCCATCATCGGCACGTTGCGGGCTTCTACCTTGCGGCTGGGGGCACGCTCGGGAGAACTGGGCACATCATGCGCATCTGGACGGTGACCGCCGCCTTGCGCGCCGAGCTGACGGTCGTCCGCCAGCACTGGAATTCGGTCCGTCTCCACACGCCGGCATCGGGTACGTGACCCCCAGCGACGCGCACGAGGGAAGGGGACCTACCATCCGCAAAGCCCGCGAGGTTGGCCTCGAGGCAGCACGCCTCCAGCGCATCGCGTACCATCGAGATCGACACGAGCAGCACCGCGAGCGAGGACCCCCCACGATGTCGTTTGATCGAACGGGGATCTGTGTCGCGAAGTCAGCAGCAGGTGACCCGGGGCTTGGCGGGCGAGAGGTAGAGCGCCTGGGCGTTGGCATGGAAAGCAGCAGCCGCCAGGTCATCGCCCAGGGTGTCGACGACGAGGTCGAGGTCGTCGTCGCTGAACGGTCTGGGTGCTCGGGTGGAGGGCAGGTCGGTGCCAACCATTAGCGAGCTCGGATTGATGCGGACCACTTCGCGTAAGGTGGCGGCAACGTCGAGATCGCCCCGGCTGAACCCGGTGGCCTTGACGTAGGCGCCGTGCTCGACGAGGCGCAGCAGGTGTGCCAGCCCGTCGCGAGACAGCCCGAGGTGATCAACGCTCACCTTCGGCAGTGCGCCGAGCACAGCCATGAGCTCGGGCAGGTCTCGGGCGTCGATGTAGACCTCGGTGTGCCAGCCGGCCAGCTCGTGCACACGACGGGCGAGGGTGTCGAGGTGCTCGAGGGTCTCGGAACCGCCGCGGCGGACGTTGAAGCGCACGGCGCGTACCCCCGCATCGGCCAGGGACAGGACTTCATCGTCCGAGGCGGTGGCCGGCAGCTGGGTGACACCGACGAAGCCCGGGCCGAGGCGGCGAAGAGCGTCGAGCAGGTAGTGCTGGTCGAAGGCCTGGAACGAGGCGGACACCACGGCCCCACCAACGACGTTGAAGTGGGCGGTGCGCTCCAGGTAGTCCTCGACGGTGAAGGCAGGCGGGAGGTAACCGTGGTTCGCGACCAGCGCGAAGCGTGGGTCGATGATGTGGAGGTGGGCGTCGAACAGCGCTGGCCGTGCGCGGGTCAAGACGACCGACCGGTGCGGGCGTCGAAGTCTACGGCGACATCGCGCGTAGCGCGACCGTCGCCAAGGACGGGGCGCGAGCGGGAGCACGCGCTGGAGACGCTCGAACGCCTCTTGGGCGAGGCGCGCCGCGGCCCCGGGCGGGTCCTGTTCGTCGTGGGAGAGGCCGGCCCCGGCAAGAGCGCCCTCCTGGAGGCAACAGTCAGGCGGACCGGGCCGGCGATGGCGGTGGTATCGGCTAAGGGCAGCGAGATGGAAGTGGACCTGTCGTTCGCCATCGCCGTACAGTCATAGAGGCCCAGTTCTCCCGAAGCTGCCCCAAGCCGCAAACTGGCGGCCTCTTTCGAGTCTCGAGCCGTCCCAGGGGCCGGTCGTTCAGCTCAGGTTGTTGCCTGGCCGCTTGGTGGACTGGGCAGTCTAGGCAGTCTAGCCCGTTTTCGTCCCGTCATCGCCGATCTGATTGTCCAATCGGTGCCGTACCGGCCTCGAAGTGCCGCCTCCACCTGGAAGCGGCACTTGCCAACGCTCCCGGCAGGTCGTCCCCGCGGAGGTTGTTCCGACCGGCGTGCGCAGCACCAGCCAAGGCGTCAGCCGGGCCACCGGTCGTCTCGGCGGCATCGTCGGCGTCCCCCTCTACGGGGTGCTAGCCGGCGTCGGCGGCCCCGGTGCCAGCCTGCTGTTCTTCGCCGGCACCGCCTTGGCCGGCGCCGCGGTCAGTGCCGTTGCCGTCGCCGGCCACAGCCCGGGACGGTCTGCTGGCGGCTCCGTCCGCTGCATCGTACGTAGAATGAACGAGAGGTAACCAACCTGTACGTCTGATGAACGGAAGGTAGACGGCTAATGTTGCTGGCAGCGCTGGGAGGGCTTGGCGAGGCCAGGGGCGATGGCTGGCAACAACTGGTCGAGCTGCTGTTGGCGTTCGTGTTGTCCTCGCTGATCGGCTTGGAGCGCAGCTTTCACCGACGCGACGCAGGGCTGCGAACCTACGCCCTGGTCGGAGTCGGCGCCGCCCTGTTCCTTCTGGTCGGCAAGTACGGGTTCGAGAACGTGACCCTCGCCAATCGAGTCGAGCTGAACCCGTCCCGGGTGGCCGCCCAGATCGTCACCGGAGTCGGCTTCCTCGGCGGCGCCCTCATCTTCAGGCGCCAAGACGCCGTGCGCGGTCTCACCACGGCCGCCACCGTCTGGGTGACCGCAGGAGTCGGGATGGCGTGCGCTGCAGGACTCCCGATCCTCGCCGTAGCGCTCGAAGAGATGGAGGGAGTGACCGACGTGAGAAGCGCAGACGCCATCACCGACCCGTAGGAGCGGGTACGCCGGGTCATCAGGCCGAGCAAGCTGCCTTCGCCGGCCGGCCCAGGGTCTCAGCCGCTTGGGGTTGCGGTTGTGCTGCCACGGCCGCAGGGCGGGAGAGCGCTGAGGGACGACGACGCTGGCGAACGCGCCGACGACACGGGCGTTACCAGTGGGCCAGAGAGGCCCCTGACCTAGCCGTCGTTCCACACGGCTTCGCCGTCGGGCTCGCGGTCGGAATGCAGCTCGGCGCCGACCCAACGCGACCGGGGTCTCCGGGGCGGTCACCACGTCGTCACCGAACACGACCCCGGGGCGTCGAGCTATGAAGTGAACAACCCGAACTACTACTAAGGTCCCAGCGGTGAGCAACGTTGATCATGAAGAGGGCTGCGTCTTCTGCCGGATCGTTGCCGGCATCGAGCCAGCCACAGTGGTCTGGAACGACGACCGGACCGTAGCATTTCTCGACCGAGCGCCAGGCACGTTCGGCCACACCCTGGTGGTGCCTCGCCGGCACTTTCGGGATCTCCTCGACGCCGAGCCAGATGACGTCGCCGCAGTTGCCCGGGCCACCCAGGTGCTGGCCAGGGCAGCCCGGACGGCTTTCGGCGCCGAAGGCGTGAACGTGTTGCAGGCAAGCGGACAGGCCGCCTTTCAGACAGTATTCCACCTGCACTTCCACATGCTTCCCCGCTACAGCGACGACGAGATCGTGCGCCCGTGGTTGCCGAAGGCCGGCGACCGGACTGAAATAGAGCGCGCCGGGGGAATGCTTCGCCACGCCCTGGGTGGGGTTCGCAAGGAGTCGGAAGACAGTACGCGGGGGTCGGAGTCGGACGGCCGACAAACGACCATTACTCGAGGTTGAGCGGACTAGGTCGAGGCGTCGCCCCACACGAAGCAGCGAGGAGCCGAGATCAGGACCGTCGTCATCACCCACCTGCACGGCGATCACTCCGGGGGCCTGCCCTTCCTCGTCCTCGACGGCCAATTCCGCCACCGCACCCACGACCTCACCGTCATCGGCCCGCCAGGCACCGAGCTGCGGCTGACCCAGACCATGGAAGCGCTCTTGCCCGGCTCGGCCTCGATCCGGCAACGCTTCGATGTCCACGTCATCCGGCACGCAGACCACAGGCCCACCCGTCGGGGCGACCTCACGATCACCCCTTACGAGGTCCGCCACGCCTCCGGCGCCCCCGCCTACGCCGTCCGAGTCGACGGCCTCGGAGCGTCGGTCGCCTACTCGGGCGACACCGAGTTGACCGACGCTCTTCTCGACGCTGCCGACGGCACCGACTTGGTCCTCTGCGAGGGATACCGACTTGGTCCTCTGCGAGGGATACAGCCCCCAGCCCGTCAACTGGCACCTCGACCTCGAAAGCCTTGGTCGACACCGCTCCCGCATCGCCTGCAGCCAGAACCTCCTCACCCACCTGTACTCGCCTCCGACCTCTCCGAATGGCACACCGCCCATGACGGACTGCACCTCGTCCTTCCATGGATGTGAGCTCCTCCCGTGAGGACCATGGGCGGGAGCCACGGGAAGAACGTGCAACCGCCGCAGCCCGGAAAGCAGCGGCCCGGATGAGCGCGCTTCCAGCACACTCCACCGTCAGCGGCAACGCCTACCGTCAGCTCTGGCTCATGGCGGCCGTTGCGGTGCTCGCGATGTCGGTCTGGTTCGCGACCGCAGCAGTCGTGCCCTCGCTGATCTCGGCTTGGGGCATCTCGCCCGCCGACGCGTCGTGGTTGACGAACTCGGTGCAGGTCGGGTTCGTTGCGGGCGCCGTCCTCTCAGCCGTCGTCAACCTCGCCGACCGGGTACGGATCTCGCTCCTGATCGCCGCCTCGGCGACGGTCGCCGGGGCGAGCACGCTGCTCGTGCCGCTATTCGCGCGTGGCATTTTGGTAGCCCTGCCACTGCGCTTCCTGACCGGGTTCGCGTTGGCCGGCGTGTACCCACCCGGAGCCAAACTGATCGCGTCGTGGTTCCAGACCGGTCGCGGGCTCGCAATGGCGGTTCTTATCGGTGCTCTGGCGCTCGGCTCTGGGACGCCGGAGCTTGCCAACGGGATCGGGACGCTGCCGTGGCGCGGCGTCCTGATCGTGACGGCTGCGCTCGCTTTCGTGGCGGCGCTGGTCGCGCTGCGACTGCGCGAGGGGCCGTGTCTGCAGCGCGGGGCACGGTTTCGGCCCGCGTACGTGCTGGAGATGTTCGCCGATCGTCGGCAGCGTCGAATCAACTTCGGCTACTACGGGCACATGTGGGAGCTGTACGCGTTTTGGACGTGGCTGCCGGCGTACCTGTCCGCGAGTCTCGGCGCCTGGCATGCGGGCACGGACGGTCGCGTAACTGTGGGTCTCGTGGCGTTTGCGACGATCGGTGTGGCCGGCGCGGCCGGGTCGCTGATCGGCGGCGGCGCGGCGCGGCGGCTGGGATCCGAGCGGGTTGCCATGTGGGCGATGGTCGCAAGCGGGGCCTGTGCTTCGATCAGCGGGCTGATCTTCGGAGCCGCCCCCTGGCTGCTCGTGCCGCTGCTCGGCATCTGGGGAATGGCGGCGATCGCTGACTCGGCCCAGTTCACGGCCGCGCTCAGCGACGCGTCGGATGTACGCTATGTCGGCACGGCGCTCACCGCCCAGATGGCGACCGGGTTCCTGATTGCGATCGCAACGATCCAGCTGCTTCCGATCGCCGCCGATGGGATCGGCTGGCGCTGGGCGCTGGAGGTGCTCGCGCTCGGACCGGCCGGCGGCGCGCTTGCCATGCGCGGGCTCGTCCGGAAAAGTGGCGACGCAGTACCTGTCGTGGTAGAGATACCACGAGCGAACGATGGTTAGGCAGCGCCGCACAATAGCTCGGTCGTAACTACAGCGCTGTGGTATGACGTCGCTGGGCTTCTCGATCCGAAATGACCAAGGTATTTTGCGGATGGCCCTTAGCGTTCAATCCTGCACCACTGCTACTCACACCCCGGGTCCAAGCTGCTCTTGCCAGACCTGAGCGTCATCCCGGCGCATACGAACTTCGCGGCGTTCTCTCCGACGTACCGGCCGTGTTCATCGTTGGAGTGTCGGCCGTGCCGGTGCTCATCTACCTGGCGGCAAGGCCGAGGGGTCGCCAGCCGACGGTCCCGGTGTGGGACGGCGGGACCGCACGGTTCAGTCCACGGATACAGTACACGGCCATGACGTACTCGAGCCCGGTCCGCGTGATCTTCGACCGCCTGTACAGCCCGGACGTCCACGTTGACCGCGCCTCGGAAGACCCTGCTGGCGCCTCCGGGCCGGTGCACGACCGCCGACAGCTCAAGCCGATCTTCGAGGACTACCTCGACCGCCCGGTCACTCGGTTCGTCCAGCACCTGGCACGTCTCCTGGCGCACGTGCAGTCAGGTGACATCAACTGGTACCTGCCGTACACCCTGGTGGCCGTTGTGGTGGCGTACTTCGTAGCCGCGCGGTAGTGGTCACGGCCTCCACAGCGGTGCAGCGTTACAACGCCAAGTTGACCGCGTTGGGCTTGAACCACTCCGGCCAGCTCGGTAACGGCAGCTACAGGGATGCCAGCGTCCCCGTGGCGGTCTTGCTCCCCGTCGGCGTGGATGCTGTCTCCGTCTCTGCAGGCGGCTACCACTCGCTCGCCATCGGCTCCGACGGCAATCTCTACGCCTGGGGCGACAACGTGTTCGGCCAGCTCGGGAGCGGTGACAACGATCGGAAG
>JAJZJY010000095.1 GCA_021809885.1 Actinomycetes bacterium | reverse complement strand
GCCCAGCGGGCGGTCAACGCGGCTGCCGAAAGCCCGGCGTCGATCATGTCCCGTATGGGTGGGGCAACCTGCGCCCTCGTCACCACCGATGCACCCGAGGCGATGGTTCAGGCGCTCGACTCGCTGGCGCCGGGGGGACGGTTGGTGCTCGTGGCTATCCCCTCGGCGGCCGCATTGCCACTGCCGGTCTACCGCGTCGTCCGGGAGGGCATCGACGTGATCGGATCGCCGGGCCCGGCGCGGGTCGACATCGCCGACGTGTTCACCCTCCACCAGGCACGCCGCACCCGGGTCGTTCACCAGGCCCGCTCGCTTCGTCAGGTCAACGAGGCCATGGCCGAGCTGGCCGAGGACAAGGTGCCGGGTCGGCTGGTCTTCGAGCTCCGCTGAGCGCTGGGCTTCGGACCGCTCAGGCCACCCGCCAGGCGGCGGCGGCAGTGCCGGGCGGTGGTCAGCGCCGCCTTCGCCACCAGCCGACGAGGAGGCGGTAGAGCAGGCCACGTCGCGGCGGTTGGTCGTCGCCGAGGTAGAACCGCTGGAAGGCCCGGGTCTCGTCGCCGACCGGTTCGTCGGGGGTCGCCATGGGCACTCGAGGCTAGCGGCCCCGAACGCCGGCAGCCAGGACCCTCGTACGGCTGGGACCCTCGGCCTGCCAGGACAGCCGGCCGGGTGGGTCCCGGCCGGGCCGTCCGTGTCGGGCGAGCGGGACTTGAACCCGCGACCCCCAGACCCCCAGTCTGGTGCGCTACCAAACTGCGCCACCGCCCGGTGAGCGCCGAGCCTACTCGATCACGCCGAGCTCACCGCCGGAGGCGGGCCGTGGCAGCGCCCGACGACTCATTGCTGTACACCGTACAGCGATGCAAGTGGTCCCTGCGCGGCACAAGCTATGCTAGCGGCTCATGGGATGGAAGCGTGTAGTCGGCATTCACGTGGCTCGGCGCCGGGGTGCCGGGCTGGGGGCAGCCTTGGCCACCCTCGGTCTGGCCGCGGCCGCGTGTGGCTCCAACTCGGGCACCGCCAACCCGCCGTCGAGCACGGTGTCGGGGACGGCCAGCGTCGCCTACGCCGGGTCGCTCCAGCTCCTGGACGAGAAGGTGATGGGGCCTGCGTTCTCCAAGGCGACCGGCTACGGCTACCAGGGTCGTGGCGGAGGATCCTTCGCGGTGGCCCAGCAGATCCAGTCGAAGGAGATCTCACCGAACGTCTTCGAGAGCATCGGCGCTGCACCCGTCGCCCTCCTGGAGCCCAAGTTCACCTCGTGGTACGTGCAGGTGGCCGCGAGCCCCATCGTCGTCGTGTACAGCCCCAAGAGCCCGTTCGCACCGCAGTTGAGGGCCATCGCCGAGGGTCACAAGCCGCTGTCCGACCTCTTCACGCTGATGGAGCAGCCGGGCTTCCACCTCGGCCGCACCAACCCCGACACCGACCCCCAGGGCCAAGCCTTCTACGAGATGGTCCAGCTCGCCGGGGCCCGCTACCACCTGCCGCCGGGGACGACCGCCAAGATCCTCGGGTCGCTGGACAACCCCTCTCAGGTGTTCGCCGAGACGGCCCTCGAAGCCCGGCTCCAGGCCGGGCAGCTCGACGCGGCGAGCGCATTCTTGTCCCAGGCGATCCAGCTCCACCTGCCGTACATCGCACTACCCCCCGCGATCGACTTCGGCGACCCGCTGCTGGCGTCCACCTACGCCAAGGCGACCCTGACGCTCACAGGAGGCAAGAGCGTCCACGGCGTCCCCCTCGTGGTGGATGTCACGGTGATCGGCACTCACGATCGTGCGGCAGCGGCGGCGTTCGTCGCCTACCTCCTCTCCGGCTCAGGGCGAGGCGAGCTCCACCGCGGCGGCTACAGCCTCGTGACACCAAGGCTTGTCGGCCGGGCCTCCGGCGCGCCAAAGGCAGTCCGCCACGCTCTCGCCGGCTCGTAGCGACCCCGGAGCGGCCTTCGTCCTCGCCGCCCCCCTGAGGCGCGCCTCGACGGCTGTCTCCCTTGTGGTGGCGGCCGCTGTGTGGGTGGCGCTGCTCGGCCCGGTGATCGCGCTCCTCGCCCACCTCACCCCTCGGGCGATCTCGGCCTCCCTGTCAGCGCCCGGATCCCTCGGACCCCTCGCCGTCTCCCTCGAGGCCAGCGGGGTCGCGCTCGGAGTGCTGGTCGTGGCCGGGACGCCGCTCGCCTACCTCCTCGCCCGCGAGCGCCTGCCGGCTCCGCGGCTGTGGGAGGCGGGCCTGCTCGTGAGCCTCCTCCTGCCCCCTCTCGTCATCGGTCTGCTGCTCGTGTTCATGGTCGGCCCGGCGACGCCCATCGGCGAGGCGCTGTCCAAGGTCCACCTCTCGGCTACCAACACCTTCCTCGCCCTGGTCATAGCCGAGATCTACGAGGCAGCCCCCTACTACGTGCTCGGCGCCCAGGCTGCCTTCGCTGCGGTCGACCGGCGCCTCGAATAGCAGGCCGGCATGCTCGGCGACCCGCCCGGGCGGGTGCTGCGACGGGTGAGCCTCCCGCTTGCCGCCCCGGGTCTGGCCGTGGCCCTCGCCACCGGTTGGGCCCGGGCGATCGGGGCGTTCGGAGCCGTCATCATCATCGCTTACCACCCTTACGGGCTCCCCATGCAGATCTGGGTCACCCTCGACGAGACCGGACTCGCCTCCGCGCTACCGTTCGCGCTGGTGCTCCTGGTCGTTGCCTTGCCGTTGCCCCTCTTCGCCTACGGCTGGAGCGCCCGTGCTCGAGCTCGACATTGAAGTCCCGCGGCGGCGCTTCAGCGTCGCTGTGGCCTTCAATGTCGGCGTTGGCGAGCGCTTCGCCCTCTTCGGGCCCTCAGGAGCAGGGAAGACCACCGTGCTCGAAGCGGTGGCGGGCCTCGTTAGCCCGCAGAGGGGATCGGTCAGCCTCGCCGGTCAGATCCTGTGGGCGAAGGCAGATGGCCGCCGAGCGAGCATCCAGGTGCCGCCCTGGCAGCGGGGCGTGGCGCTGCTGCGACAGGAACCGAGCCTGTTCCCCCACCTGAGCGTGCAGGGCAACCTGACCTACTCCCGGCGGTCGGGCGCAGCGGACCTGGATCGCCTGGTGGGCATGCTCGAGCTGGAGGGTCTGCTCGATGCCCGGCCGAGCGACCTCTCGGGCGGCCAGGCGCACCGTGTAGCGCTCGCCCGTGCCCTGGCCAGCGACTGCCGGGCGTTGCTCCTCGACGAGCCCTACGCCGGGCTCGACGTCGCCCTCCGACGACAGGTCACGGCGCTGGTGCGCGACGAAGTCGGCCGGCGTGCGGTACCGGCCGTGCTGGTCTCCCACGAGCTGACAGAAGCGCAGGCGTTCGCCGACAAGCTGGGCATCATCGACGATGGGCGACTCCTCCAGGTGGGCACGCCCCATGAGGTGGTGCTCCACCCCGCCAGCCGGCGGGTGGCCGAAGTGGTCGGCTACCAAGGCTTCGTGACGCTCAACGGGGTGATCATCGGTGTGCATCCAGAGCGCGTTCGCCTCGGCGCCCATCCTCGGCTCGGGCCGGTCTTGAACGGCCGGCTGGTACGTGCCCGCCCAGCAGGTAGCGGTTTCGAAGCCGACCTGTCCGTGGGAGACGCCGAGCTCACCTGCCGGCTCCAAGCTGGCATCGGCTCCCCCGGGGCCACGGTGGAGATAACCGTCATCGACCCCCCGCTGTTCCGGCCCGACGGCAGCGTCGTGTCGCAGCACCCCAAGGTGCTCGCGTGAGCCGGCACGAGCACTCGCCGCGAGGTGCACCCGACGACCCGAAGAGGGACGGGGCCCGCCTCCGGCTCGCCCGGCTCGCTCACGGCCTGTCCCAGCAAGACGCCGCCACGGCCGCTGGGGTGACCCGACAGGCGGTGGCAGGCTTCGAGGCCGGTCAGTGGGACCCGTCGCTACGCGTTGCCATGGCACTCGCCCGAGCCCTCGACACGACCGTCGAAGACCTCTTCGGGCCCGTAGCCACGTTGCCGCCCGTCGACGCAGTCCCGCTCGGCCCTCTGCCGGCCGAGCCGACGCGTGTCGAGCTCGGCCAGGTCGGGACCACCGCAGTGGCCCTGCCCCTCACAGGCAGCGGCGGGCTGCGAGCCGGCTTCGTCCCATCCGACGGAACTGCCACCCGCACCGGCGGCTCGGAGCGCTGCGAGGTCCGCCCGGTCGCCCCGCCCCGCCCCTCGCTCCTCGTGGCTGGCTGCGATCCGGCCCTCCCGCTCCTGCGTGGCCCCCTCAGCCGCCTCGACCGGCCAGTCAACCTCCAGTGGTGGCCCTGCGGCAGCGACGAGGCCCTCCGCCTGGCCGCAGCGGGATTGGTCCACGTCGCCGGCTTCCATGTCAGTACCCGAACCGGCGACGACCGAGCGCGTGTGACCCTGGAGCAGCTCTACTCGGCCGACACCGAAGTCATGCAATTCGCCTCGTGGATGGAAGGACTCGCAACGAGACCGGAGATGGCACCGCCAGTTGCCGACCTGACCGACGTCGCCCGTCACGGACTCCGCTTCGTCAACCGTGAGCCCGGCGCAGAAGCTCGTGACCTCATCGACAGGGAACGTCAGCGGCTCGGTGTCGACGCCGGGGACATCGACGGTTACGACAGCGCGGTCGGAGGTCACCTCCTTGCCGCCTCAGCGCTCGCGGCGCGAGTCGGCGACGTGGGAGTGACCATCGAGCCGGCCGCTCTCGCCTACGGCCTCCCATTCGTTCCGTTGGCGATGGAGCAGTCACTGCTGGCTGTCCCCCAGCGGTTCCTCTCGAGCCCAGAAGTGCAGGCCCTTCTCCGTGTCCTTGCCACTTCGGCGGTGCGGAACCAGCTGGCGAGCCTGCCCGGCTACCAGGACACCAACTCCTGCGGGGTCCGACTCACCGCCCGTTGATCCCCCTGCGGGGTAGGATTCAGGCTGCCGGATGAGGCCCCGGCGGGAACCCCCTCCCGAACCGCTCTGCTGATGGCTTCTGCCCACGGTCCACGAGAGGGCGTGAGGGAGCCACGGCATGGTGAACGCGAACCACCTCGTCCCGCCCACAGGCGAGCGACCTACCTTCGACGGGCTGCTCCCGGGCGTGGACGACCACACCCCCCGGGCTGCGCCCGACGCCCTGGCCGATCTCCGCCTCGACGTGGTGATCGAGGCGGTGGCCGGCCGGGGCGAGGAGCCGGGGTACCTCGTCGAGGTCGCGAGGCGGCCGGCCCGGGACATCGATGCGATCGCCTTCCGCCAGGAGATCTTCGCCGACCTCCAGGACGGCAAGGTGCGCGAGGTGTTCGAGCGCTTCACGCTCGACATGCGGCGCATCCGCGGGCGCCTCGCCACCGTGGCCAAGACGGCTGACCGAAACACCCGAGAAGCGGGCCTCCTCGCCGCTGCCCGGGCCTACTGCAGCGCCGTCCGGGAGTTGCACGCGGGAGCGGCAGCGGTGACGACCCGCATCCGCTCCCGCGGTCTCGGAGCGTTCCTGGCGTTCGTCGAACGGTACACCGAGCAGGCAGAGTTCCTCCGTCTCGAGGACGACAGCGCGCATGCGAGGGCCGCTCTGGACTCGATCGACTACTGCGTCCACGTCCATGGCTTGCGCGTGACTGTCAGCCGCTACCAGGGCGAAGAGGACTACAGCCGCCAGGTGGCATCGGTGTTCGAGCGCTTCGAGCAATCAGAGGCGACCAGCTACCTGAGGTCCTACAGGGGCTGGCCGGCACTGGGCCACGTCGGGACCGGAATCCTGCAGCTGGTCGAGCGGCTGTTCCCGGAGATCTTCGAGGAGCTGCACCGCCATTACGATCGCCACCGGGACTTCTTCGATCCCACCGTTCGCCGCTTCGAGCGCGAGGTCCACTTCTACCTCGCCTACTTGGCGTACATACAGCCGCTTCGCTCCGCCGGCCTCGCCTTCTGCCTCCCACGGCTGGACAGCACATCCAAGGAGGAGCGGGTGACCGACACGTTCGACCTCGCGCTCGCGGCGAAGCTGGCCGGCGAGGGGAAGCCGGTGGTGACCAACGAGTACCGCCTCGGAGGGGCGGAGCGCATAATCGTCGTATCCGGCCCCAACCAGGGCGGCAAGACGACCTTGGCCCGGACCTTCGGTCAACTGCACCACCTGGCGAGGCTCGGCTGCCCCGTGCCAGGGTCGGACGCCCGGCTGTTCCTCTGTGACGCCGTGCTCACCCTCTTCGAGCGCGAAGAGCAGCTGTCGTCGATGACGGGGAAGCTGGAGGACGACCTGCTGCGCGTCAAGGAGATCTTCGCGTCGGCCACCCCCCGCAGCGTCGTGGTGATGAACGAGCCGTTCAGTTCCACCTCCCTCGCGGACGCGCGGCTCCTCGGGGAGAAGGCGTTGACCAGGATGGCCCAGCTCGACGTCCTGGGCCTGTACGTGACCTTCGTCGACGAGCTCACCCGGCTCGGGCCGACCCTCGTCAGCATGGTCAGCACGGTCGAGCCCCAGGATCCCGCCCAGCGCACCTACAAGGTGGTGCGCGCCCCAGCCGACGGGCTGGCGTACGCGATGGCGCTGGCCAAGCGCCGCAACGTCACCTACGAGCAGCTCACCCGGCGGCTGCGCCCGTGAAGCCGCGACTGCTCCACCCGGACCGGGAGCTGGGCCCGGCTCCCCCGCCCGACCCGGCCTGTGCCGACCTCGTGCAGGACCTGCACGTGGAGACGGTGGTCGCCGCCATGGCGGACGGCGACCGCTTCCTCGCCGACGTCTCCCGACGGGTCCTGCTGGCGAGCCTGGCAGACCCCGCCGAGATCGGTTTCCGCCAAGAGATCCTGGCGGACTGCGTCGCCCATCCCGAAGCCGTACGCGCCTTCTACGACGTCGCCGTCGCCGCGATCGAGGACCGCAAGGAGGTGTGGGGATGGATCTTCGGCTCGTCGAGCTCGCCCGCCGTCACCCTGTCGTCGGCGATCCGACAGCTGGAAGCGGCCGTGCCCCGCCTGCGGCAGCTGCGCGCGCTCGCGAGTGACCACCAGGCGAGCTTCGCGTCACCCGGCCTCACCCGCTTGTGCGCCGAGGTGATCAGCGAGCTCGACGACGAGTACTTCGCTGCGGTCAGGTACCACCTTGCCCGCCTCCGGTTCCGGGACGGCTACTTGCTGAGCGCCCGGCTCGACTGGGACAACAGCGGCAAGGACTACGCGCTGCGCTCGCCGGCGAAGGGGGGAGGCCGCTGGCGCCGCCACCTCGGGCGCTCCGGGGCCGAGGTGTACAGCTTCTCCGTCCACCCGCGCGACGAGGCGGGGGGGCAGGCACTCGGCGCGCTGACCGAGCGCGGCATCAACCAGGTCGCCGACGCTCTCGGGCGCTCCTCCGACCACGTCGCCGCCTACTTCGACGCGCTGCGAGCAGAGCTCGGCTTCTACGTCGGCTGCCTCAACTTGAGAGCGCGGCTGGAGGCGGTCGGCCAGGCCACCTGCACGCCGGCGCCGGCGCCACCGGCATCGCGGCGGCTCGACGCCGACGGTCTGTGCGACGCCGCCCTGGCGCTCCGGTCCGGAGGAGAGGTGGTGGGCAACCGGCTCGACGCCGACGGCCGCCCCCTCGTAGTCGTGACCGGCGCCAACTCCGGTGGGAAGTCGACGTTCCTGCGCAGCGTCGGACTGGCCCAGCTGATGATGCAATCCGGGATGTTCGTGACGGCGCGCTCGTTCAGCGCCGCGGTGTGCGACGGGCTCTACACCCACTTCATCCGTGAGGAGGACGAGTCGATGGAGAGCGGGCGCTTCGACGAGGAGCTGGCCCGCCTGAGCGTCATCGTCGACCGGCTCCGTCCTGGAAGCGTGGTGCTCTTCAACGAGACCTTCGCCGGCACCAACGAGCACGAGGGATCGGAGATCGCCAGGCAGGTCGTCGCCGCCCTGCTCGAGGCCGGCGTACGGGTGCTGTTCGTCACGCACCAGTTCGACTTCGCCGACAGTTGCGGCCGGCTGTGGCCCGACACTGTCTTCCTGCGAGCCGAGCGGGGACGGGACGGGAGACCCGACTACCGGCTGCGGGTCGCTCCACCCGCGCCGACCAGCTTCGGGGAGGACCTCTACCGGACGGTCGGGGGATGGTTGGGCGAGGAGCCGCCGCCTGCCACCGGGGAGCGCGCACCGGCCGAGGTGCGGGCGCTGCCTACCCGAGCAGGGCCGTGCCGTATGCAGCCCCCGCCGCCAGCACCATCCAGGCCGCGGCGTAGATGAAACCCGCTGTGTAGGACACGGTCGTGAACAACACGCCGACCACGACCGTCGAGACCAGGTCACCGGCTGCCTGGATGGCGCCCAGCATGCCGAACCCGCTGCCACGGAGCCGGTCGGGCAGCAGCTGGGCGAGGAAGGCCGATTCGGCCGTCTCGGCCAGGCCGATCCCGCTACCGGCCAGCGAGAAGGCGATCAGGATCGCCCACCACTGGTGCGGCCCCAGCGCGAAGCAGGCGTAGCCGGCGACGTAGACGACGGCGCCCGCACCGAAGACGGTCCGGGCGGACGAGCGATCCACCCAGTGACCCCCCCCGAGGGCTACCAGCGCGGCGACAACATTGTGGCCGGCGTAGAGCAGGATCGCGAGCGACGCGGCGGCTGCTTCGCCGCGCCCGCCTACGTGGAGGAGCTGGGTGGCACGCAGGATGAGCAAGGTGGTGGCAACGTTGCCGAACTCGAAGAGGGTGATCGGCAGCAGGGTCCTCATGGCCCCTGTGCCGACCATGGCGCTGAGCTGGCCGCGGACCCTCGCTTTCGCCGCGCCGACCGTGCCGCCTGCATGGCGTGCCACGAGAGTTATGGCCACGGCGGCGCACACCCCCGGGACGAAAGCGAACAGCATGGCGTGACGGACCCCGACCCAGCCGACCAGCCCCGCAGCGAGCAGCGGACCGGCTACCGCCCCCAGGTTGTCGCCTGCTCGCTCCAACCCGTAGGCGCGTCCGAATGTCTTGTCGTCGGCCAGGCCCGCGAGGAGGGCGTCGCGGGCAGGGGAGCGCGCCCCGCGAGCCATCCACGCGATGGCTCGCAGCACCCCCGCCTGCCACACCGTGGCGGCGAGGCCGATCGCCCCGGTGGCCACCGCCGTCCCGAGGTACCCGCTGGACGCCATCCGCCGGCGAAGGGCAGCATCGTTGGCGGCCGGTCCGGCGAAGAGCTTCGCAATCCCCATGAGGGCATCCGAGACGCCCTCTATGAGGCCGAGGGCGGCAGCCGTGCCTCGCAGGATGCTGGTGACGAACGCCGGCAGGAGGGCAGTGGTGATCTCGTGGCCCGCGTCGGAGAAGAAGCTCGTGAGGCCGACGCCCGAGACACCGATCGACAACCACCCGTCCCGCTCCCGCTTCTCCGAGCTGCCCCTGCGTAGCGACCTTCTCACTCCTGGCCCTTCCTGCGCGGGCACCGGGCGATCACAGGCCGGCCGGGTGCGTGCGGCAGAGGTCCGTGGCCACATCGATTGCCTCCCGCAGGCGAACCTCGGCCGCACGGTGCTGCGCGAGCTGCTCGACGGTCATCTGCCAGAGCTGCCCGGCTCGGTCAGCGGCCAGGAAGATCGTCTCGACCGTCGCCTCGAGCTCGGCCGCCATGGCATCGACGAAGCGGTCGCAGGCCGCTTCGAGGCGGCGGGTGAGGTCGTATCGGGCCCGCCCGGCGTGCTTGTCGAACTCGTCATCGAGCTGCCGCCTGGCTCGGCCGAGGACCAGCCTGCGCACCAGCGCTGCCGGCAGGAGCCGGTGGGCGGCACGTCCGAGAGCCTCGGTGGAGCTGCCGACATGGAGGAACAGGTAGAAGAACCCCTCCCGCTCTGCCCTGACCTGCGGAACGGCAACCTCGGGAAGGCGGATCTCGAACAGGTCCGACGCCTCCGCTCGCAGGCGGTCCACTCGTTGCTGCACGCGGGTCCGCATGCGGCTCGCCATCTCCTGCCAGGATGCCTCGGCGAAGCCTTCCTCCTGGAGGCGGAACGAGTCGAACCCGCTCCGCACGGCGTCCTCGACGGCCCGCCGCAGGGTGGAGTCGAGATCGACGCTGGAAGCGCCGGCCACCGCCGAGCGCACCGAGGCCTCCCAGTCCTCCGGTGCACGCCTGGCGAAGCCCGCCAGGTTGGTGG
>JAJZJY010000094.1 GCA_021809885.1 Actinomycetes bacterium | reverse complement strand
TCGCCCGCGATCTGACCGACGCCGGAGTGCAGGAGGCCGAGCTCGCCGCCGAAGGCATCACCGCCATCGAGCTCGTGGCGCGTGACCGTGCGTGGAGCCTCGTTCGCGACGGGTCCATCACCGACAGCCAGACCGTCGCCGCCCTGGCTCTCGCCGAGCTCGCGCTCGGGGCACCCTCGGACCCAGGCGACGGGCGCGCCGCCGGTACGGCGTAGTCGGGCTGCCGGCGCCCCCGGCGTCGGGCCGCCTCAGCCCTCGGTGCTGCTCGTGTCCACCTGCAGCTCGTCGTCCACGGAGTTGAAGGTGACGACACGGTTCTCGAACCACACCTTGCGTCCCTCGCGGTGGGTCACCACGCCGTATTCCAGGGTGGCGTCCCCGTGCACGAGCTCGGTCACCCGCTTCACCACGATGTCCCCTTCACCCGGCACCCGAGCAACGTTACCCACCGGAGTTGGCCGGGGACTGCGGCGCGGCGAAGCAGGAGCCGGCGGGGTCGCTCGGCACCCTGGGGCTATACCGCGCGCCGCGCGCGGCTCCCGATCCCTGCGCGCGGTTCGCCGGCCCAGCCGCCCCACGTTACTGTACGACCCGATTCGATTCGCTGGCGGCCCGGCTGGGCGGGCGGGCCGCCCGGCCCGCCCTCCTCTCAGGCCGCCGGGGTGGCGAGCAGGGCAGCGGCACGCACAACGAGGGGGTCGAGACCCTCGCCTCCGCTGTCGACGAGCCGCTCGAGGCGTTCGAGCATCCACGGCGTCCAGAACGACCGGAGGTGGTTGGCCACCTCAGCCGCCGCCTGGTCGTCAGGGTGGTGGCGGAAGTTGGCGGCGATCTGGTTGGCCATCCGCAGCTCGGCGAGCTCCGACTCCGGCGACGGTGTCATGCGCCGGCAACGGGGACAGGCTCGGCCGGCGCCACCGCCTCGGCCCCCTTCTCGGGCGCCGGCGCCGGCGGGACGAGCTGCACCTGCACGGCGGTGACCTTGTACTCGGGGCAGTTGGTGGCCCAGTCGGAGTTCTCCGTGGTCACGACGTTGGTCCCGGAGATGGGATGGTGGAAGGTCGTGTAGACGACTCCCTGCGGCATCCGCTCCGAGATGCGGGCGTGGAGTTGTATCCGCCCGACCCGGCTGGCGACGTACACGAGGTCCCCCTCGGTGATGCCCCGGTCCTCGGCGTCGTGGGGGTGGACGTCGAGGATGTCCTCGTGGTGCCACACCTGGTTGGCGGTCCGGCGGGTCTGCGCCCCGACGTTGTACTGGGTCAGGATCCGGCCGGTCGTGAGCAGCAACGGGTAGCGGCTGGTCGAGCGCTCATCGGTGGGCACGAACGGCGTCTCCATGAAGTGGCCGAGGCCACGCACGAACTTGCCGACGTGCATGACGGGGGTGCCCAGGGGGGCGGTTTCGTTGCACGGCCACTGGACGCTGCCAACCCGGTCGAGCTTGTCGAAGCTGACCCCGGCGAAGGTGGGGGTGAGCCGGGCGACCTCGTCCATGATCTCGCTCGCCGAGCCCCAGCTCATGGGGTAGCCCATGGCGGTGGCGATCTCGCAGACCACCTCCCACTCCGACTTTCCGGTGCGGGGGGGCATGACGGGGCGGACGCGGTTGATGCGGCGCTCGGCGTTGATGAAGGTGCCGTCCTTCTCGAGGAAGGACGTGCCAGGCAGGAACACGTGGGCGAACTTGGCGGTCTCGTTCTCGAAGAGGTCCTGCACGACGAGCAACTCGAGGGAGCTGAGGGCGGCGACCACGTGCTGGAGGTTGGGGTCGGACTGGGCCACGTCCTCGCCCTGCACGAACAGGCCCCTGAACGCGCCATCGATGGCAGCGTCGAACATGTTGGGGATCCGCAGCCCGGGGCGGTCGAGCACCGGGTGGCCCCACTCCGACTCGAACTGCTCGCGCACGGCGGCGTCGGCCACGTGGCGGTACCCGGACAGCTCGTGGGGGAAGCTGCCCATGTCGCAGCTGCCCTGGACGTTGTTCTGGCCCCGCAGCGGATTGACCCCCACCCCGTCGCGCCCGATGTTGCCCGTCAGCATGGCGAGGTTGGCCATGCCCATGACGGCCGTGGAGCCCTGGCTGTGCTCGGTGACGCCGAGGCCGTAGTAGATGGCGCTGTTGGGCCCGGCGGCGTACAGCCGGGCAGCGGCCCGCACGGCGGCGGCGGGAACGCCCGTCACCACCTCCAGGGCCTCGGGGCTGTTGGCCGGGTCGAGGATGAACCGCTCCCACACCTCGAACGCGTCGGCCTCGCAGCGCTCGGCCACAAATGCCCGGTTGGCCAGACCCTCGGCGAGGATCGTGTGCGCCATGGCGTTGAGGACGGCCACGTTGGTGCCAGGCATCAGCTGCAGGTGGTACGACGCCTCGATGTGCGGCGTCCGTACGAGGTCGATGCGCCTGGGATCGACGACGATCAGCTTGGCGCCGGCGCGAAGCCGCCTCTTCATGCGGGATGCGAACACCGGGTGGGCGTCGGTGGGGTTGGCGCCGATGACCATGATCACGTCGGCGGCATCCACCGACTTGAAGTCCTGGGTCCCTGCCGACGTCCCGAAGGTGGACTTGAGGCCGAACCCCGTCGGCGAGTGGCACACCCGGGCGCAGGTGTCCACGTTGTTGTTGCCGAACGCGGCGCGCACCATCTTCTGGACGGCAAACACCTCCTCGTTCGTGCAGCGGGAGGAGGTGATGGCCCCGATGGCGGCGCCGCCGTGGCGCTCCTGGATCTCCTGCAACCTCCGCGCCGTGTGGGAGATCGCCTCCTCCCAGCTCACCGGGCGCCACGGGTCCGTGAAGTGCTCCCGGATCATCGGCGTGGTGATGCGGTCGGGGTGGGTTGCGTAGCCCCAGGCGAAGCGGCCCTTCACACACGAATGGCCCTCGTTCGCGCCGCCATCCTTGTACGGGACCATCCGCACGACCTGTTCGCCGTTGAGCTCCGCCTTGAACGAACACCCGACCCCGCAGTACGCGCATGTCGTGAGAACGGTACGCCGGGGCGTCCCGGAGAGCACTACGGCTTTTTCCTGGAGCGTCGAGGTGGGGCAAGCCTGGACGCAGGCGCCGCACGAGACACACTCCGAGCCGAGGAAGTCCGTGGGGCCGGGGGCCACCTTGGAGCCGAAACCCCGGCCCTCGATGGTCAGCGCCAACGTGCCCTGGATGTCGTCGCAAGCCCGCACGCAGCGAGAGCACACGATGCACTTGGCCGGGTCGAACTCGAAGTACGGGTTGCTCGTGTCCTTCGCTGCATCGAGGTGGTTGGCTCCGGCGTAGCCGTAGCGGACCTCCCGCAGGCCGACAGCGCCAGCCATGTCCTGCAACTCGCAGTCGCCGTTGGCCGGGCAGGTGAGGCAGTCGAGCGGATGGTCGGAGATGTACAGCTCCATGACCCCGCGGCGGAGGCGGTCGAGGCGCGGCGTCTGGGTCGACACCCTCATTCCGGCGGCGACAGGGGTGGTGCAGCTCGCCGGCGTGCCCCGCTGCCCGTCGATCTCCACCAGGCACAAGCGGCAGGACCCGAAGGCAGCAAGGCTGTCCGTGGCGCACAGCTTCGGGACGTCGGTGCCGGCAAGGGCGGCGGCGCGCATCACCGAGGTGCCCTCCGGGACGCTCACGGGTATGCCGTCGATCTCGAGGGTGACGGTCTCGGGCCCGGGGGCGGACGGTGTCCCCCGGTCGGGTTCGCGTAGCAGGGTCACGTCGCAACCTCCCGGTCGCTGCCTGATGATGGAATGCGCAGGGTGAAGTCGTCGGGGAAGTGCAGCAGCGCACTCCGGACCGGCATCGGGGTCAACCCGCCCATCGCGCAGAGGGACCCGTCTGTCATGACCTCACAGAGATCCTCCAGCAGCACCAGGTTGGCGTCGGGCTCGTGGCCGGCGACTATCCGGTCGATGACCTCCACACCGCGGACAGCGCCGACCCGGCAGGGGGTGCACTTGCCGCAGGACTCCTCGGCGCAGAACTCCATGGCGAAGCGCGCCTGGCGCGCCATGTCGACTGTGTCGTCGAAGACGACCAGCCCCCCGTGGCCGACCATCGCCCCCGCCGCCGCGAACGCCTCGTACTCGAGCGGGAGGCCGAACTGCTCGCGCGGCAGGTAGGCGCCCAACGGGCCACCGACCTGCACGGCGCGCACCGGCCGGCCGCTGATCGTGCCACCGCCGATGTCCTCCACCAGCTCCCCGAGCGTCACGCCAAAGGGCAGTTCGACGATCCCGCCACGGCGAACGTTGCCTGCGAGCTGGAACACCTGCGTGCCCCGCGACCGGCCCGCTCCCAGGTCCCGGTAGGCCTCGGGGCCGTCGGCGAGGATCGACGGTACCGCAGCGAGGGAGAGCACGTTGTTGATGACCGTCGGCATGCCCCACAGCCCGGCGATCGCCGGCAGCGGGGGCTTCGCCCGCACCTGCCCACGGCGTCCCTCGAGGCTCTCGAGCATCGCCGTCTCCTCGCCGCAGATGTACGAGCCGGCACCGACCCGCACGTGCATGTCGAACGCCCGTTGCGACCCCAGCACCGACGGCCCGATCCAGCCGCGCGTCCGGGCGGCGTCGATGGCGGAGCGGAGCATCGCGATGGCGTCGGGGTACTCCGAGCGGAGGTAGACGTACCCCTCCGTAGCGCCGACGGCGAGGCCGGCGATCGCCATCGACTCGACCAGCAGGAACGGGTCGCCCTCGAGCAACATGCGATCGGCGAACGTGCCGCTGTCACCCTCGTCGGCGTTGCAGCACACGTACTTCTGCCGGGCCGGGGTCGCGAGGACCGTCCGCCACTTGATGCCCGTGGGGAAACCGGCGCCCCCCCGACCACGCAGGCCGGACTCGACGACGCTGTCGACGATCTCCGCCTGGGTCATCTCCAGCGCCCGGCGCAAGCCGGCAAGGCCACCATGGGCCTCGTAGTCCTCTGTCGACAGCGGATCGACCACCCCCACCCGGGCGAACGTCACCCGCTGCTGGCGGGCCAGCCAGGGGATCTCGTCGGTCGGGCCGAGCAACAGCGGATGGTTGCTGCCGGCATCGAGCAGGCCGGCGTCACCGGCCCGGCCGGCGTCCAGCAGGCCGGCGTCGAGCAGGCCGGCGTCGAGCAGGCCGGGCACGTCGTCGGGAGCCACCGGGCCGTAGGCGATCCGCCGGCCGTCCGCGCCCTCGACCTCCACGAGCGGCTCCAGCCACAAAGCACCGCGGGATCCGTTCCGCACCAGCCGGATGCGGTCCCCAGCGAGGCGGGCCAGGGCGGCGGCGACCTCGTCGGCGCCAACGGCACGGGCCGAGGTGTCCTGGGGGACGTACACGGTCACCGAGCCGGTCGCCGGCGCAGCGCTGCCCGCCGCCGGCGCGCTGCCCGCCAGGGGGCCACCGGCGATCAGATCGTCGAAGCGGGCGGCATCGACCCGGCCCACCACCCGGTCGCCGACCATGACCGAGGGCGTAAGAGCGCAGTTGCCGAGGCAGAACACCTGCTCCAGGGTGACGGACCCGTCGGCGGTGGTAGCCCCCATCGGGATGCCCAGGCGCTCTGTGGCGTGCTCGACGAGCCGGTCGGCGCCCATGGCCTGGCACGCCTCCGCCCGGCACACCCGGACCCTGGTGCGCCCGGGTGGGCTGGTACGGAAGTCGGCGTAGAAGCTGATGACGCCGTGGACCTCCGCCTTCGACAGGTTCAGGGCATCCGCCAAGAGAGCGACAGCGCCCGGGTCGATGTAGCCGAACACGTCCATGAGGGCGTGCAGCGCCGGCAGCAGCGCTCCCGGTTGGTGGCGAACCTCGTCGAGGATCTCCCGGGCCCGCTGCTCATCCCACCGTTCCCACCCAGTTGTCACTGAAACGGAGTTTACCCGCAGCAGCCGGCGCTGTCAGTAGCCCCGAGCCGGCGAGCGTCCGTCCGGCCGGGTTCACCAGTTGGGTCTGACCGCCTGCAGCCGGAGCCGGCCACCCAGCCATGCAGCCTCGACCGCGAAGTCGAATACGTCCACGGCCGTCGCCCAGGGCTGGTCCGGCACGCCACCGACCCGGGCACGCTCGACGGCCTCGACGGCCAACCGCTGTGCCGGTGAGCGTTGATCGAGCACGTAGGTGGGCGCCCCCACGCCTGATGAGGCAACGGCGCGTGCCGTCGCCGAGGCCACCATGAGGCTGGCGCACCACAGGCGGGCGACCTGGCGGGCGACCACCGCCGCGGCAGCAGCCCCCGGCGACACCAGCACCACGTCCCGGCCGGCGATGACGCCGGCGGCGCCGGCCACTGCCAGAACGCCGGCAAGGGTGCGCCCCTGCGGCCTGCCGACGGCCAGCGCGGCAGGCGACGACACCCCGTAGGCGACGGCCTCGGCGATCGAGTCGACCAGCACGACTCCCGTGGCACCGCCGGCGAGCGCGACAGCAGCCGCTGTGAAGGTCAGTGGCAGGTCGGCGGCCACCACCGGCCCGGTCAGCTCGCCGGCCTCGACGGGCGACGCGTAAGCCGCCCCAGTCATCGCCGGCCTGACCGTGGTCGCGACTGAACCCGCCACGACCAGCGCTGTCACGGGAACGGGACCGCACGGCCGCTGCCGGGCCGGGCGATCCACCCGCCCGCGGGGTCGCCTACCTGGCCCGGACATCCCCGTGCCTCAACGACGTCATGGCTGCGGGATGCCCGCCGTTCCGTCCCGACAAACGCCTTTGGTCAAAATGCTCTGATGAGTGGTGTCGGCGGTACCGGCCCAACCAGTCACTATTCTGCGCCGGTCGGCTCGGCGTTCCATCAGGGAACGAAACCCCTCGGGCCGCCCTCGACCGTGCTGGCCAGCCCCAGGGCGTCGTTGGGCATACGAGCCCCGGTCACTTCGCCGGCGGGATGTTAAGGTCCCGCACCCATGGGAGGGCCAGTGAGGGCGCGCGCCCACCACTTCGTCTCGGCCATCGCAGTGACTGGGGCCCTCCTCATGGTGACGTCGCTGCCCGCCGGAGCGGCAACGGTGGCAGCTGCGACCAGCCGGCCCGGCACCCCTCGGTCCAGCACCCCGCACCCCCGGGTCGGCCACTCCCGGGCCGGCATCCTTCCGGCGGTGCGCGGCGCGGCCACTCCGCCCGCAAACCGGCTACCTGGTCGCACGTTCCTGCAGGCATGCCTGCTCGTGAGCCGGGCGGCGCCGGCGCAGCGACGCTGCGAGAGCGCCGCGCTCCCGGTGATCAACGCCGCCCGGGCCTCCGAAGGCGTCGGGCCGATGCAGCTCCCGGCGGCCTTCGCGACCATGAGCGCGCCGCTCCAGTTCCTCGTCGTGACCGACTTGGAGAGGGTCGGGCGTGGGCTACCCGCCGCCGCTGCCCTGTCCCCGGCACTGGACGGGTTGGCCCAGGCAGGAGCCAACACCAGCAGCGACCCTCCCATGCCGTCCGGCGCTGGCAGCGTGGGCGCCAACTGGGCCGGCGGCCTGGGCTCCACCCTCCTGACGGACTTCCTCTGGATGTATGACGACGGCCCCGGCTCGTTCAACCTGGGCTGCACCTCCAGCGGAGCACCGGGCTGCTGGGTCCATCGCCGCAACATCCTCGCCGGATACCAGGGCCCGCTCCTCATGGGCGCAGCAACCGCCGGCACCTCGGCAGCCATCGAGTTGGTCGGTGGGGCCACCCGGTGGGCCGCTGCCACGCCCTCCTGGCGGAGCATCGCGGCCACTGTCCCTGTCGGCATGTCCTCCGGCAGCGTGAGCATCTCGGCTGCGCCCGGCCACACCGCCGGCCGCCACGTCACCATCTGGGCAACGGCGGCCGGCACTGTTGCCCGTTTCACGCTGAGGGGAGGAGGGCGGCAGTGGTGGCTCATCCGCTCGAGCTGCCGGCTGCGGGCGGGGGGGCACTGCAACGTGTGGTTCGGCTACCGGCCGGCGGCGGACGCCTCCCGCGCCGCGCTGGTTGTCAGCGCCGTCGGTGGCTCGCGGTCGGTGGCGCTACGGGGCCGCTCCGCCTGACGTGCTCCTCCAACTGTGAGTGAGAACTACACACCTTGTGTCGTTTTCACTCACAGTTCGCCTCCACCCCTCCCCGCACCCTTCCCGGCAGCATCACCGCCCCCGCAACCCGCCCTCAACCCGCCCTCAACCCGCCCTCAACCGCCCAGCAGGAAGCGGACGCCCGTCAGCCGCTCCGAGAGGTCCCAGAGGCGCAGCGCCGTGTCGTCGTCGGCGGCGGCCGCGCTGGGAGCGACGAGCTTGGGGCGGCCCCGCTGCTCCATCCAGCCATCCGGTCCCACGTAGCTCCCCCCGGGGATGTCCTCCACGGCGGCGTACAACGTGGGGAGAGCGCCGGCGGCCGCGCTCTGCGCCACCAACCGGTTGAGCAGAACCATCCCCGTGGCCGCGAAGCGGTTGCCGGTCTTGCGCTGCAGATCGGTCGCGGCGTAGCCGGGGTGGGCGGCGACGGCACGCAGCGGCGAGCCAGCCGCGTCCAGCCGCCGCTGGAGGCCTCGGACGAATAGGAGGTTGGCCAACTTCGACTGCGAATATGCGGGCCACGGCCGGTAGCGGCGGCGCTCCCAGTTGAGGTCGTCGACATCGATGTGCCCCATGCGGTGCGCGCTGGAGGACACGACGACCACCCGGTCCGTGATGCGGGGAAGCAGCAAGTTGGTGAGGGCGAAATGCCCGAGATGGTTCGTGCCGAGCTGCAGTTCGAAGCCGTCCACGGTCCTCCGCTCGGGGGTGGCCATGACGCCGGCGTTGTCCACCAGTACGTCGAGGTGTCCCTCCCAGGCATCGGCGAACGCCCGGACGGACGCCAGGTCGGCCAGGTCGAGCCGGCGGACGTCGACCGTGCCGCTCATCGCCGCCGCCGCCGCCCGGCCCTTGGCCTCGTCACGGACGGCAAGGGTGACCTGGGCGCCGGCTCGGGCGAGGGCGGCGGCCGCCTCCCGTCCGATGCCGCTGTTGGCTCCGGTCACCACCAGCCGTCGTCCCGTCTGGTCGGGGATGTCGGCCGTGCTCCAACCGCGCGACGCCACGAGAGCGAATCTACGAAGCAATCCCCTCGTAGTGGTCGAGAACGCGGAGAAAGGCGCCCCGGATCCGTTCCCTGACCTCGGCGATGCGCTCCGGGTCGTGAGGCAGCGGGCGCCGCCGCGACGCGACGGCAAGCGCATCCACATAGCACCGCTTGTTGAGCTCCACCTGCACGGCGTCGACGAGCGGCTCGCCGGCGAAGCGCCGGACGATCCAGCCGCCCGTGAACCTCACGTTCCGTACGACCCGGAAGCCCTCAGCGCGCAGGGCCGCTTCGAGCGCCTCGACCACCCAGGCGCCGGCGGTGCTGCCCCGCCCGTCGCCGAGCACCATGTCGGCGTCGAGGGCCACCCCAAAGCTGTGGAGGTCGAGCAACAAGGTGCGGGGCGCCTCGCTGAGGTGGGCGGCGACGGCGGCGTCGATGGCGTCGTGGTACGCGGTGTGGGCGACGCTGATCCGCTCGGCGACCGCCTGCGCCGGCAGCTCCTCCTCGTACAGCGGATCCCAGCCGTCGGTGGACGCGACGATGGCGGTCGGGAACGGCCCGAAGGTCGGGCCGGCGGCATCCCGGTTGGCATCCGCCACGAAGCGGGACAGGCCGGCCTCGACCACCGTCGCGCCCAGCTCCGTGGCGAAGCCGTAGATCTCGCTGGTGTAGGCATCCACTCCCAGGGCCTCGCTCGCCAGCATCGCCGCCGCGTAGCGCTCTGGCACCAGGTCCGACCCGTGCGGGATCGACGCCACGAGGGGACGCCGGGGGCGGGTCGGCTCCCGCAGGAGGACTCCTCGAGGCGCTTCGGCCACCACGGCCCCATTGTGACCGAGGCCCGGCGGGAGCTCAGGCCGCAGTGGTCGCCCCCCGGCCCCACCACAGGAGCTGGTCCACCGGCATCGGCCGGCCGAAGAGGTACCCCTGCGCGTAGGTGCTCCCGAGCCGGCGCACTTCGGCCAACTGGGCATCGGTTTCGACGCCTTCCGCCACCGCCGGCAGGTCGAGGCTGCGGCAGAGCGTGGCGATCGCCTCGAGCAAGGCCGCGGCCCGGCGGTCCTGGGCGTAGCGGGACACGAAGGACTTGT
>JAJZJY010000093.1 GCA_021809885.1 Actinomycetes bacterium | reverse complement strand
CTGTCGTGAAGCTCCGGACGACCGACAGTGCTGCGGCGGCGGTCGCCGGCGGCGCTTCATGGTCGCTCGACGAAGAACCGTAGCCAGGCCGCGAGGCGATCGAGCGTACGTCAGCACGACCGCGGTCGGCCTGCCGTCGACCGTCCCGCACCACCCAGTTGGACCTACCAGATAGGGGAGGAAGATCACATGTTGCGAATCCGCGGTCTTGTAACGTCAGGAGCGACGGGAGTCGTCGCTGCCCTCGCGTTGGCCGGCACGCTCATGAGCGTGGTTGGCCCGCCGACGGCTGCCGCCAGTGCCAAGAAGAAGCCCGACAGCAGTCGAGCACCCATCACCGTTGGCTTCCTGAACGAGCAGCAAGGCGCGGTGGCGTTCCCGACATTCGGAGCTGGCGCGCAGGCGGCGCGCGTCTACCTGGACGGCCACGGCGGCGTTGACGGCCGTCCGCTCAAGTTCCTCGACTGCTACACAGATGGCTCAACGGCTGCTGCCGTCGCTTGCGCCAATCGCTTCGTTGCTGCACACGTTCCCGTCGTATTGGAGGGCATCTCCATCGGCTCGGACGCCGCGGTGCCGATCCTTGCCGGTGCCGGCATTCCGCTCGTGGGGCACACCGCGTTCGGCAACGTCCAGTCCAATAGCCCCGATGCGTTCTTCTTCGGTGCGGCCACCGGGGCCTACGATGTCGTCCCGCTCGAGGTCATGAAGCGCGACCTGCACCTCTCGTCGGTCACCTACATGGCGGCCACAAACGCCCAGGACCGCGGGTTCGTGGCAGACGACTCGCAGCCTGCAGCTCGGGCTCTCGGCCTCAAGTACCAGGCGATCTACTACAACGGCACCAGCCCGAACTTCCAATCGACCGTGGGTTCGGCCATCGCCACCGGTGCCAAGGCCCTCTTCTTCACCGCGCCCGAACCCACATGTACGAGCCTGGTGGCCGCCGCTCGGACGCTCTCCTACAAAGGCGCCGTCTTCGCCGGTTCGTGCTCGGCCTTCATCAAGGCAGACGGCGCGCAGGCGAACGGCGTGTTCACCGCGTCGGACCTCTACGTGCCTGATGACAAGAAGGGTGTTCCGGCTGTGGCGAAGAAGCAGCTGGCAACCTACGAGAAGGCGATGAACTCGTACGCCCCTCAGTACACCAATGGCTTCGCCCAAGACACCTTCTCCTCGACCATGGACCTCGCCACCGCGCTGCGCACGATCCACGGAGCCGTGGATCGTGCCTCGGTGCTGAAGGCGCTTCGCCACATCGACGGGCAGAAGAGCTTCATGGGCCAACGGCTCGACTGCAACGGGAAGCAATGGCCCGGCGAACGCGCCGCCTGCGCGAGTGGGCTCATCGAGTACCACGTGCACGACGGGAAGCGAGTGATGTACACCAAGGGGTTCGTCCACGGGGAGCAATTGGTCAAGTGACGCGAACTTGCCTCACTTGCCACCAGCACCGGGTCCGCGCCCTTCGCCGGTGCGCTGCCGGCGATGCTTGACCAGCTCGGGATCTTCGTCGTCCTCGGGCTCGGCATCGGTGTCGTCTATGCCGGGCTCGGCCTCTCGCTGCTCGTCACCTACCGAGGCGCGAACGTCATCAACTTCGCGATCGGTGCGGTGGCGATGTGGGGCGGCTACGTCTACTACGGGCTGCGCAGCGTCGGCCGGCTGTATTTCCCGGTCGTAGGGATCCCGAGTTCGATATCCGTCGGTGGACCGGTTCCGCTGTGGGTCGCGGTGGTTGGCGGCGTGGCGTCGGCCGCGTTGCTCAACCTCGTCGCACAGGTGGTCATCTTCCGCCCCCTCCGCCGGTCGCCGGACCTGGCCAAGATCGTGGCGTCGGTCGGACTGATGCTGCTCGTCCAGGCCGTCGCAGTGGTCGCGTTCGGGAGCCAGCAGCTGGTCGCTCCTACGATCCTCCCGAGTGCGAGCCTCACCCTCGGGAACCACAGTGCCCCGTGGAGCGACGTGGTACTGCTGGGCATCGTCGCGCTGGTAACGGCCGCGCTCGGCGCCTACTTCCGCTTCGCCCGGACGGGGCTCGCCATGCAGGGAGTCGCCGAGCACGAGGCATCCGTGGCGCTGGTGGGTCGTTCGCCGAACCGGCTCGCTGCCGGGGCCTGGGCGCTGTCGGGTGCACTGGCCGGGTTGTTCGGGATCCTCATCGCGCCGCTCGTCGGGTTGAACACGGTCTCGGACACCCTGTACGTGGTCCCAGCGCTTGCGGTGGTGCTGGTCGGTCGCCTCCGTTCGTTGACCGCCACCTGTCTGGCTGGCGTCACGCTCGGCATCTTCCAGTCGGTCGTCGATCTCTGCAAGACCATGTCGTGGTATCCGGGCTGGGCCCAGAGCGGCGTCGACGAGGCCCTCCCCCTGGCCGTCATCGTGATCGTGCTCGCGCTCTCCGGCCACCGACTGCCCACCCGCGACGATGTCTCGAGTCCGGACCTGCCGGGTGTGGAGCGCCCTCGCCATCCGTGGTGGACGCTGGCCGCGCTCGGCGGGGTGGCGATCGTCGCCGTCTTCGCCCTGTCGGGCATCTACCGGTTCGGGGTCATCGAGTCGGTCATCGCCGCGGTCGTGATGCTCTCGTTCGTCGTGCTCACGGGGTACGCGGGCCAGATCTCGCTCGCCCAGCTGGCCATCGCCGGGGCGGGAGGGGTGTTCGTGGCCAAGCTGACCACCGCCGCCGGCGTGCCCTTTCCTCTTGCCCCACTGCTCGCTGCCTTGGCGGCTGCCGCGTGCGGGCTCGTGGTGGCCATACCGGCACTTCGCATCCGGGGAATGCAGCTTGCCATCGTCACCCTCGCCTTTGCCGTGACCGTCGAGCAGTTCCTCTTCGCCAACTCGGCATTCGACCCGCCCGACGGACTGGCAGTCCGGAACCCTCGGCTGGGGGGAATCGACCTTGCCGTCCGGGCCGGCAACGACGTGGCCCGTGCCTCGTTCGGGGTGATGGTCGTCGTGGTCTTCGTCATGGTGGCCGGGGGGGTGTTCTTCCTGGCGCGCAGCAAGACGGGGCTCCGGCTCCTGGCGGTGCGGGCGAACGAGCAAGCGGCGGCCTCGATCGGCGTCGGCGTCACCGGCGCGAAGCTGGGTGCGTTCGCGCTGGCGTCGTTCATTGCTGGCCTCGGGGGCGCCCTCCTCACCTACAGCACGGGGCAGTTCTCCGCCACCACGTTCGATGCCCTCGCCGCTGGGCTGCCATACCTGGCTTTCGCCTATCTCGGGGGTATCACTTCGATCCCGGGTGGAGCAATTGCCGGCGTCTTGGCTCCGGCGGGGATCTTGTACGTGATCCTCAACCGCTACGTCAACAACCTCGGCCCCTACTACCTCGTCGTGAGCGGAGCCGCCCTCGTGGTGGCCGCCATCGCGTATCCGAACGGCATGACCGGCACGGTGCGTGACTTGCTGGGACGAAGGCGCACGACCGTGGCGCCGGCGCTGGCGGTTACTGGGGGGCCCGGCCTCGACCACCTCTGCGGCGACGACCCGGCGGCTCCAGACGTGCGGCCAGCAGACGGACAGGTCGCCGCATCGGCGGACGCCCCCGCGGCGAGCGGCAAGGCAGCCGACGGCGGTGTCACCCCGGCATTGACGGTGGAGGACCTGCAGATCGCCTACGGCGCCACGGTGGTCGTCGACGGCCTGTCCTTTGTGCTCGAGGGGGGATCGGTGACGGCACTCATCGGCCCCAATGGGGCGGGGAAGACCTCCATCCTCGATGTGCTGACCGGCTTCGTGCCGGCTCACGGCTCGGTGCGGTTGGGAGCCGAGGAGGTCCTGGGCAGGTCGCCGGCCCAGTTGGTCCGTCGAGGGCTTGTGCGGACGTGGCAGGCCCCGGCGACCTTCGGCGACCTCACGGTGGCCGAGGATCTCTCGGTGGCTGCGCGCCGGCCGAGCCGCCGTGGTCCCATTCACGAGGGCTCGCCATCGAGATCTGACGGCGCTGACCCTGTCGGGTGGGCCCTCGACCTGCTGGACCTGAGTGAGGTCGCCGACCGGCCCACGGTGTCGCTACCTCTCGGGCACCAGAAGCTGGTCGCCGTCGGGCGGGCGCTCGCCACCGGGCCGAGCGTCCTGCTCTTGGACGAGCCGGCCGCCGGTCTCGACAACGAGGAGAGCCGCCTCCTTGGACGGCGGCTCGGCGAGATCGCCCGCGCCGGGGTCGCGGTCTTGCTCGTCGAGCACGACATGGACCTCGTCTTCGGCGTGTCCAGGCGGGTCCTCGTGCTGCACATGGGCGGCCTCATCGCCGCCGGGGACCCCGCCGAGGTCCAAGCCGACCCAGCGGTGCGGCGGGCCTACCTCGGTCGGGGCGGCGCGGCGGGCCTACCTCGGTCGGGGCGGTGCACCGGCGCCGACCGGGCCCCTCCCGCGCTCCCGACGGGTACTCACGGGGGTCACCGATGACGGTCCTCTCTGTCGACGCCCTGGCGGCCGGCTACCACGGCGTCCCCGTCGTGCGCGACGTTTCGTTCTCCGTCGAGTCCGGCTCGATCGTGGCCGTGGTGGGATCGAACGGCGCCGGGAAGTCCACCCTGCTCAACGCCACCGCCGGGCTGCTGGTGGCCATGGCCGGGTCGGTGCGGCTCGGTGGTCGAGAGGTCACCCGGTTGCCTGCGCATGTGCGCGCTCGGGAGGGGCTGGCCCTCGTCCCCCAGGACCGGGGCATTGTCCGGCGGCTCACGGTGGCAGAGAACCTCCGCCTGCTGCCCCGGCGGGCCGGTGCGGCCGTGGACGCTGCCGTCGAGCTGTTCCCGGCCCTCGGCCCGCTGCTCGGGCGGCGGGCCGGACTCTTGTCCGGCGGCGAGCAGCAGCTGCTTGCCCTCGCCCGCGTCCTCGCCCTCGAGCCCCGTGTGCTCCTCATCGACGAGATGAGCGCCGGCCTTGCCCCCCAAGCGGTGGAACGGCTCTTCGAAGCGGTCCGCGACGTCGCGCGCCGCCGGGGCACGGCCGTCGTCCTCGTCGAGCAGCACGCTGAGCTGGCGCTCGGCATCGCCGAACGCGCCCTGGTGCTCCGCCACGGCGAGCAGGCAATGTGGGGCACGGCAGCCGACGTGCTCGAGCACTCCGACGTGCTCGAGTCCACCTACCTCGGAGGAACCCGTTGACCGGTCCCCAGCCTGACGCCCTTCCCGAACCGTCCGTCGAGCCGACCACAGGCCCGACCGGCACGCGAGCAGCCACCCGCCGGCGCGGCCAGCGTGGCGAACGGACGCGCCGGCGGATCTTGGACGCGGCCGAGTCGGTCTTCGCCGAGCTCGGTTATCACGAAGCCTCGATCGTCCGGATCACCCAGGCTGCCGGAGTTGCCCAAGGGACCTTCTACATCTATTTCTCGTCGAAGCAGCAGGTCTTCGACGAGGTCGTGCTCGACCTCAACCACCGGGTGCGCCAGGCGATGACCCAGGCCTCGGCGGCAGCCCCCAGTCGGCTGGAGGCTGAGCGCCGAGGCTTCGCTGCCTTCTTCGAGTTCACCGCCGAGCATCCTTCGCTGTACCGTCTGATCCGCCAGGCCGAATTCGTCTCACCCGAGATCCTCCACCACCACTACGAGCGCATCATCGCTGGGTACATCCCCCACCTCGAGGCGGCCATGACGTCCGGGGAGGTCGTGCCGGCTGATCCGACGGTCCTCGCGTGGGCGCTCATCGCCGTGGGCGAGATGGCGGGCATGAAGTGGATCCTGTGGGACGACCACCGCTCGATGCCACCGGATGTCTTCGAGGAGCTCGTGGCGATCATCGGCCGGATGCTCGGCGTGCCCGGCTCCCCGCGTTCCCCCGATGGGCCTACCACGGAAGACCGAGCGAAGCGACGCCGGGGAGGCGCCGCAGCGTCCATGCACAACAGCGCCCCGGATCCCAGCCGCCCAGAGCCAGTGCCGCGAGAACGAGCACCAAAGCCGGTATCTCTCGGAAAAGGAGGAGCTGATGGTTTCGCCCAACCCCAATGACCAGCGCACCACGGCGCACTCGATGGCGAGTGCCAGCGCCGGGTCCGCGGCTTCTTCGTTTGTCGGTCCCGACGACGCCCGCCTCCACGCCCTGGTTCGTGCCGCAGAGGGCGATGGTCCGACGGTGTGCTTCATCCACGGCAACCTGAGCAGCGCCCGCTTCTTCGAGCCGCTCTTCAGCTCGTTGCCGGCCACCTGGCGCCTCTTCGCCCCGGATCTACGAGGTTTCGGGCGTTCCGACGCCATGCCGGTGGACGCGACCCGAGGGCTCAGTGATTTCGTCGACGACGTCGACCGAGCACTCGGTCATCTCGCAGCCGATCCCACCGACCGGCCGGTGCACCTCGTTGGGTGGTCCATGGGCGGTGGTGTGGCGATGGCCCACGCCATCGCCCATCCCGACCGGGTGGCGTCGGTTACGCTCCTCGCACCCCTTTCGCCGTTCGGCTTCGGCGGGACCAAGGGCGTTGAGGGCTCCTTGTGCCACGAGGATGGGGCGGGAACCGGCGCCGGCACGGTGGCAGCAGAGCTGGTGGGGCGGCTCGAGCAGAAGGACCGCACGGCCGACAGCGACTTCTCGCCCCGGTCGGTCCTGCGATCCCTCTACCTCGGCCCGGCGTCGAAGCTTCCTGCGGTGCTCGAAGACCTCTTCATCGACGAGATTCTCCTTGCTGCCATCGGCGACGACCACTATCCGGGGACCCAGCGGCCGAGCGAGCACTGGCCCGGCGTCGCCCCCGGTGCGCGCGGCGTCGCCAACACCATGTCCCCTCTCTACTGCAACCTGTCCGCCTTTGCCGAGGTCGCGGCGGTGCGGCCGGTGCTCTGGGTGCGCGGCAGCGAAGACCGCATCGTGTCAGACCACTCGATGCTCGATCTCGGCCACCTCGGGACTTTGGGGGCCGTCCCCGGCTGGCCGGGCGCAGGGGTGTTCCCCGCCCAGCCGATGGTGTCCCAGACCCGGGCGATCCTGCACCGGGCCGAGGAGCAGGGGGGAACCGTCATCGAGGCGGTGTTCGAGGGATGCGGGCACTCACCACACCTGGAGGCCGAGATCCGCTTTGTTGAGCTGCTCGTGCCCTTCATCGAGACCGCTGAGACGTCGTGGCGGTGAGCACACCGGTGGCCCAGCACAACGGCGATGTGCCCGCACACGTCCGGTGGGCCCACAACGGCGGCGTCTCCATCGCCTACGAGCAGCGCGGGGATCGGGGCCCCTGGACGGTGCTGGTCCATGGGCTGGGCTACGGCCGTCTGGGGTGGGGGCCCTTTGCCGACCGGCTTTCCACCGGTCGCCGGCTCGTGCTGATCGACAACCGCGGCATCGGGGGGAGCAGCCGGCCGACGGGCCCCTACCAGGTCGAGGACCTGGCCAACGATGTGCTCGCGGTGCTCGGCCACCTCGGCATCGACCGGTGCGACCTCGTAGGCGCCAGCCTGGGCGGCATGGTGTCGCTGCAACTGGCTGCCGACCACCCGGACCTCGTGCGCCGCCTCGTCCTCATCGCCGCGACGCCGGGCGACCCACAGGGTGCGCCGCTACCCGAGCCAACGGCGGCGCTCCTTCAACGTGACCACCGGCGCACACTGCCCACACCGCGCCGTCTCATCGAAGGCGCGCTGGCGCCGGAGACGGTCGCCGCCCGCCCTGATGTGGTCGACCGGTTGCTGGCCCTGCGCGAGGAGCAGCCCCAGGAGGCGGAGGCCTGGCGGGCCCAGGCGGCGGCCAGTGCCACGTTCTCGCTCAGTGTGCCGCTCGCCGACGTCGAGGTGCCCACGCTGGCCGTGGCCGGGCTCGCCGATACCGTCATCGACCCGGTGAACACGATGCGCTTCGCCTTTGCCATGCCCCGGGCACGAGCGCTCTACCTCTCGCCGGCCGGCCACCTGTGCTTCTGGGAGCATCCTGTGCTCCTTGCCGACGCCGCGGAGGAATTCTTGTCCCCGCCGGGCCCGGACCACTGGAGATCGGCGGCCATCGACGGCATGGAAGCCGAGATGCCCGCGTGATGGGCCTGCCCTCGATGACCGCTCGCCACACCCCGGCGCGCTGGCTGGCGGACCGGGCTCGCAGCGACCCGGCTGGTTCGGCGATCGAGGTGCGCAGCGAGCGGATCACCTACGGCGAGTTGTGGCGGAGCGTCGGCACACTGGCGGCCCATCTGGTCGGTCGGGGCCTTTCTCCGGGAGACCGGGTTGCCACGGTAATGGAGAACGATCCGGTCCAGGTGGCGCTGCTCTTCGCCTGCGCCCTGGGTCGGCTGGCCCTCGTCCCGCTCAACCGCCGTCTCGCTGTCCCTGAGCTCGGCGGGCAACTCGACGTCGTCGCTCCGTCACTCGTCGTGGCGAGCGACGCCCACCTGGATGACGTGGCGAGCGCAGTGCGTGCGAGCGGCGTCGCCCCGGCGGTCTGCCCGCTGGACGACCTGCGGGCCGCTACGTCAGCCGGCGGTATTGGAGGCCCAGAAGCCGACGGCTTGGACATGGTGGCGGCAGGGGTGCGCGACGAGGACCCGCTGCTCGTGGTGTTCACGTCGGGGACGACGGGGCAGTCGAAAGGGGCAGTACTGAGCCACGCCAACTGCTTCTGGACCAATCTCAGCCTGGACGGCGCCGTGCCGCTCAGCGCTGACGACGTCGTCCTCCAGGTGCTCCCTCAGCACCATGTGGGCGGTTGGAACGTCCAACCGCTCCAGGCGTGGTGGAAGGGGGCGGCCGTCGTCCTCGAGCCCGCGTTCGACCCGGGCCGGGTCCTCACTCTCATCGAGCGGCGGCGGGTCACCACGATGATGGGGGTCCCGACGACGTACCTGATGCTGGCCGAAGACCCCGGGTTCGCACGGGCCGACCTCTCGAGCCTCCGGCGCGTCGTCGTCGGGGGAGCGGCGATGCCGCCCGACCTCCTCGAGGTCTGGATGCGCCGAGGCGTGGCCGTCGTCCAGGGCTATGGGCTCACCGAGGCGTCGCCCAACGTGCTCTGTTTGGCTGCGCGCGACGCCGTCGCGCATCCCGGCTCCGTCGGTCGGCCCTATGGCTATGTTGACGTGGCCCTCCGCGACCCCGCCGGGCGCCAGGTCGACGGCGAGGGCGTCGGCGAGCTCTGGGTGTCGGGGCCCAACGTCTTTGCCGGGTACTGGCAGGACGCGCCGGCCACCGCAGCCACCATGAGCGGTGGCTGGCTCAAGACCGGCGACCTCGCCGAACGTGACGAACAAGGGTTCTTCCGGGTCTGCGGGCGGGTGAAGGACCTTTTCGTCTCCGGGGGAGAGAACGTCTACCCGGCAGAGGTGGAGGCGGCGCTGCGCCAGCATCCGGAGATAAGCGACGCCGCGGTCATCGGGGTAGCGGACCGGCGATGGGGGGAGGTGGGGATGGCGTTCGTCCAGCCGAAGCGCGGTGCCACGCTGGCCGAGCAGGAGCTGATCGCTCACTGCCGACAGCGCCTGGCGGGGTTCAAGGTGCCCCGCCAGGTGGTCGTGCTGGAAGAGCTGCCCCAGCTTCCCAGCGGCAAGGTCGACAAGCGCCGCCTGGCCGTCGTGGCCTCCGCTCGGCGAGCAGAGGGCGGCTATCGGGTCGGAGCCGAGGAGAAGGCGTGGTGAGGGATGCGACAGAGTCCCAACCGGCGAGCGAACGTCTCCCCGCAGGAGGGTCGGGCCTCGTCGGCCGCCCGTTGCCGCTCCATGGCCGGCGGGCACTGATCACGGGCGGGGCGAGCGGGATCGGCCAGGCCTGCGCCGAGCGTCTCCACGACCTGGGCGCCGAGGTGATCATCGCCGATCGGGACGCCGCCGGTGCGGCCGCCGTTGCTGTCGCGCTGGGCGGGGAGGCGTGGGTGGTCGATCTGGCCGACCGCGATGCGATCGAAGAGATGGGGACGGAAGTCGACATCCTCGTCAACAACGCCGGGATCCAGCACGTGGCGGCGTTACCGACATTCCCGCCCGAGACCTTCCGGAGGATCATCGCCGTCATGGTGGAGGCGCCGTTCCTCTTGTGCCGGGCGGTGCTCCCCCAGATGTACGAGCGAAAGTGGGGGCGGATCATCAACATCTCGAGCGTGCACGGCCTGCGGGCGTCCCCCTTCAAGTCGGCGTACGTGGCGGCGAAGCACGGCTTGGAGGGG